>NZ_WKDB01000055.1:0-40554 GCF_021606215.1 Pseudomonas sp. PA-5-4B
ACGTTGATTTTTCATTGCGGAACTGTTTTTCGCTCCAATCTTGGCTGATCAGCATCGCCGCCGTCGCTTCACCCACTCCCTGAGCTGGCCCTCGACACAACGGCAAGACAGGCAGCTATCGGCCCAAAACATTCCTTCACGAAGAGCAGGAATTGGCTGATTCCTGCTGCCTGCAACCGACACAAGACCGAGCGCATGGGGCTATTTTTTGGGCGCCATAGATCACTCCCCCCATATTTCTTTGAGAAAATCAGGTCCTTGCGTTTTCTTAATTTACCGGTGGCTTCCTTAGGCCAACCGAGTCGCCGGCCTATTCAATGGCTACAAGGCATCTAGATCGATCGGGGCGAAAGCGACAGGCAGTTGCACCTTCACAGCGTCCCGTTGTGCCAGGGGTATCAACATGCCCATGCTCTGATCGAAAGAGTCCAATATGCGCGGCATAGCGGTCAACGGTTGGTCCAAGGGCTCAAAAAAATTATCCCAATGGATCGGGATCACGATTTTAGCGCCCGTCTGGACAACCGCCTCTTGCCAATATTGCGCGACAAACTCCGGGGTTTGTTTACCTAACGTTCCGATGCCAAGGAACACCACATCTGCCCTGACATCCTTGAACTTGCCTGGACTGTAATTACCACTGGCGATCACCAGAAGACGACGGCTGCCATGAGTAATCAGGTACGAGAAGTTTTCGCCAACTTTGAAATCCTCCTGCCGGGCAGGAGTGTGCAGCGGATGATCGATGAAGCCTGGTGAGGTGGGATGTGGTGAATGCGGGGTCTCGAAGGCTTTGATTTGAAATTGACCAAACGAAAAAGAATCTCCGTCTTTGATTACCTTGATACGCTCAGGAGGTAATCCGGCACCCATAACGGCGTTGGCAGTCGATGCTGTACCCAATACCGTAGCGCCTGTTTTGAGAGCAACCAAGCCACTGTCCAGGACATGGTCGTAATGCGAATGCGCGACGAATATCGCTGCAAGCTTGGAAATGCCAGCGCTGCGCAAACTTGCATCAATGCGCTGCTCATTAGGCTGTATAGCCGTCAGTAGCACCGAATAAATACTTGGCCGTGAGAAAAAACCGTCCTCCATGATCGCAGTCTCCCCATCATCGAAGCTCAATGTGCCAGCGCCCAGAAAACGCACCGTCAAGTCCGGAGATCCTTGACCGACTTGCGGTCTTAGCGAAGCAAAGGGTTGAACCGAGGGTGATGAGAATTTCCATGCCCCCCAGAGCGTCCCTGCCAACACTGCCATAACAAATGCACAGCCCAACACTTTTTTGCTACGACTCACGCTACATCTCCTGATATTGATATTGAAATGGATAGGCATCGCTGCCCTCCATAGCCGGATCTAGTTTTTTATCTAAGCTGCCCGCCTCATATAAGACGAGACGCATTAAGCTACGCTGTAAGCGCCCGCTAAGTAAGCGTTTGCCAATCACACTTTGCGATGACGCCAAGACTGTGTCTATATTAAACGGATCGTTTCCCCACGTCTCATATTCGTAATCCAGTCCAGATTGCCAGGTCGGCGGAGTCAGCCCAAGAATATCAATTTCCCTGGTTACTACCCGGCGCTGGTGTCCATGTTTGCAGTAGCGCTACAGCGCTGCCCAGAATTTCAGGCTGTCATCGATTGCTTTGCTGATGGCCGAACCTTCGGGCTCGAGGTCGCACTGGGCGCTCATCCAGGCATGCAAAATATTCATCACCAATTCACACCAAAACCGGCTGTATATCTAGCACTGTCCAAGTTGCTATTATCGGATTTACCCGCGACTACCGCGTGTTCATATTTCAGATTTAAGGAAGCCCATTCCGTGACACTGTAACGCAAGCCTAGCTCAGAGTCATAAGCATAATATGCTATATCGCTGAGTGGCCTTCCCAACTCACCCGATGTAAAAAATTCAAACTTTTTTCCAACCAGATATCGTTTGAAGTCCCAGCGGGCAGACGTGAAGTAAAACGTACTACTGCTACCGTCTGAGTACCCGAAACGCATACGATTCAACAGCGCTACGATGGTAAGCTTGCCTAATTGATCGTCCCAGAATTGGTAACCGGGACCGGTGCCAATTTTTCGCCTGGTTATTAGGTCTTCGAACTGATCCTTTTTGTAATTGAAGCCTCCTTCCCAAAGCCAGTTATCGGTTAGGAAACGATCCACGGAGTACTCGGCACTCCAGTTTGCCGTACTTGCAACCTCTGCGTCATCTTCGCGGACGTGAGCAGTCGCGCTATGCCGCCAAGAGCCACTGACAAAACTTGTTTGTGCCGCAAGTTCAACATTTTCACTCTCTGCCTTAGCCTTTTCGGCATGAAGCGCAAGGTCAATGTTCCCCTTCCAAATTGCAGCCGTGAGGTTGGGTTGGGGCTTCATAATCTGGTCGATATTGTTAAGGTCGACAAGACTCAAACCAACGCCCACACCAACTCGCACGTTGCCTTGCGGACCGGTTTGAATCGATTCAACAGTTCCTTGCAACTGGCCCACTTGCTTTACCATGAGCGGCTGCTTGCTTTCCAAAGTTTGAATCTGGTCCTTACTGATCGTTATATCGCCTCCGTAATTCGTACTCAGAACAAGATTTGCGCCCTCCATCAAAATGATGTCTCCGCTAACACGGTCACCATTTTTCAGCATTACATTGTCCGCAGATGCGCACAGTGAAAGAACGCTCACGTAGACAGAGCACGACAATATCACCGCTGTTAATCGCATGACGAACCCACCGGGCTTGAGAAACCTGCCATATGTCACAATTACCGTGTTTTACATTATGAAGAACCGCCCTCCGTTCGCTTTGCAGCGTGAAGTCAGCATCGCAATCTCAATGCCGTCGTTAGCCGCGAGATCTAAGTTTCTAAATAGAGCTATTTAGCTTGACCGATTCGAAATCATACAGGACTGCTGCGCATCACTTATTTACTTGACAGTTGACGCTCATACCAGCATTAAAGAAAACAAGCTATTTTATCCATAGCTTGTTTCGCTTCAGGTATCGGAAGGATTGGCCACACGTGAATCATTCCTCTCCCGATATGCAACTGAACCTCACCTCCAAGCGCCAACGTTTTCTCACAGAAATTAATTGCATCGTGGTGAATAATGTCGCGGGTGCCAGCGAAAATAAGGATCGGAGGTAGATTTTCTGGATCTCCGTTAATCGGACTTACGTAGTTGTGGTCCGTACCAAGATCTCCCGCATACATCATGCCGGCCGCTCTTAAACCTCTCGCGGAGAGCATTGGATCTGACTTCTCGGTTTTTGAAATTAACTCGTTACTCAACGTGACATCCATCCAAGGGCAGATCAATACTAGCTTAGTAGGTTGCACATATCCGATATCTGTTAACGCGAAGCAGAGGGCAACTGCAAGGCCGCCGCCAGCTGAGTCGCCCATTACATTCATTGCGTGACATCGAGCGTTAAAACAAGCAAGCTTATATATAGACAACATGCGAAAAATAACGGTTTTACATTTAGTCTCTGGTGCAAGGGGATAAAGCGGCACTATGATAATATAGCCATATCTTTCGACTAACGTTTGAAGAAAGCGCCAGTGCAGAAACGTAATAGGCCAAACGTAAGCTCCACCATGAAGATAGAAAATATGTTTGGAGCTTGCTTGGTCATCTTTAGGGGCTAGCCTGTAGACTTCGATACCATCAACCATTTGGAGTTCGATGGAGATTTTCTTTTGCATTTTAATAGTTGGTCTTGCAGGGCCCTGCTCTCGTGATTTCCGAAAACTCTTCAGCACTCTATCCAAGGAGCCATAAACTGATTTTCGCCTGACCAGCAAAAGATATGCTATAAGTGCGCGACTTCTAAAACTAGGTTTTTGAGGATTAGTTAGCGAGCCCACAATATATTCCAGTATAAATATTATTAAAAATTAAAATAAGTAATCGTTCAAACCAGCGTTGGTCAACCGGTCTAAGCAGTATTCGTTATTGCGAAACGACTCAACATTGGCGAATGGTACATCGCGGAACACTGCCGCCCACTCTCCAATGCCTGCTATTACCGCTTTTCATCGCACTATAGCGAGCTGGCCATCAGATGATTGGCCACCGCTCGATAGGCGGGCAAGGTAGTCGGATCGAAGTTCGAACTGCTAGCCAAGGGGTGCGAGGCATAACGCACAATGACCATTTTCGCCTTGGGGTCGATATACATGCTTTGTCCGTGGAGCCCACGTGCCGAGTAGACGCCATGAGTGTCGTGGGACACCCACCACATGTTGCGATAACTCCAGTTTGGCAGCAGCTCATAGCCTGCCTTGGCGAAGTCTTGCTGGCTGGCGCCCCCACGAATATTCGCGATCACGCTCTTGGGCACTATCTGCTGGCCATTAAACTTGCCGTCCAGGCGCATCATCTCGCCGAAACGGGCCAAGTCGCGCAACGAGGTGTTGAAACCGCCACCGGTAAACGCGGTACCCACCTCATCGACGATCAAGTAGGCGTCCTGCTCGGCCCCTAGCTTGCTCCAGATGCGCTCTTGTAGATTGACTGCGATGGGTTTGCCCGTCGCGCGCTGGATCACCCAGGACAAAACGTCGGTATTGACCGTCTTGTAAGCAAAGGCCTGACCGTGCTCGCCCTCTTTGCGCAGTTTCATCAGGTATTCGGTCACCGCGGTTGCGCCGACGTATCCCTCCGGTCGCGATGTCATATGGGCGGCTCGTAAGTACTCCCAGATTTCCGCTTTGGGGTCGGCGTAGTCTTCCGAGTAGCGAACACCGACTGTCATATCCATTACTTGGCGTACCGTGGCATCGCCAAATGCACTGTCCCTCAACTCCAGAACGTAGTGGCTGACCTTCGCCTGTGGGTCGATACTACCTTCCTCGACCAGCATCGCCGCCAAGGTGCCGATAAAAGATTTGGTGACCGACATGGCAATGTGCTGGCCCTGATCAGTCAACGCGCCGAAGTAGCGTTCATAGACCACTTGCCCGCGGTGCAGTACCAGGATCCCATCGGTGTAGTTGGCCTTCAGTGACTGTTCCCAGGTCATAGTGCGGTCGCTGCCCAGTAGGGTGAAGACCAGGGCGTCGATGTCTCCGCGTTCGGCGCGAGGTAACGGGCTGGCTGCTCCCTTTCCACGCGCGACCTGCACGCTTGGCAACAGCTCGCGCAGATGCGAGAACGACCAGCGCGTCTGCGGGAACTGCAGGATGCTGCTGAACCGCACGACCTTTTCCGGCACCGGCGGTGAACCTTGCATCCAGCCTATGACCTGCGGATCGCTGGCGTCGGCGCTGAGGAACTGCGGCTGGACGTCATGCTGGGCTATAGCGCTGCCCGGCAAGGTTTGCAGAGCGTCTATTTTCACTTGCATTTTAGTCTCCTTCGCACGCTTGATTACTCGGATTGCGTCGCAATCGGGTGGCCAGCAGGCCTTTTCTGTTCACAGCAACCAATTAGACCTAAGGCCGCAAGATCACACGGAGCTCTGTACTCAATTGCAGGTCGTGAATGCCTTTGAAGATCATCAAGAAGGTCTCACCCTTTTTAAAGTTGAGCCGGCCGTCATCGTTTCAGGGCATCGAAACGCAAACGCGCAGGCTGCCAACCAAGCGCAAACTCTGGCGAATTTTCTGGGAATGAGGTACAACCGTCCAATGCAAATATGAAGAGCGATTGATGCATTGAGCGACTTAATTGACTTGAAGCGAATTCGTCACCTGGTCTTGCTTGGAGAGGAACTGCACTTCTCCCGGGCTGCGGAGCGAGCCCATCTTTCGCAGACGGCGTTCAGCCGTAGCATCCAATCGCTGGAAAAAGACCTAAAGGTGCGCCTGTTTGATCGGGACACCCGCTCAGTGACGCTGACATGCGCTGGTCACCAGCTCATTGCTCGGGCGCGCGAGATGCTGGCGTGCGCCGACAAGTTGGTCGCGGAGGCCAGCGACATCGCCGGGGGGCAGGGAGGTGAACTCAACTTCGGCGTCGGCATGATGACCGCCAACACCACCCTTCCCAACGTGCTGCTGGCCTTGCGCAAGAGCGCGCCCAAGCTGGTGGTGACCCCTGAAGTCAATTACTGGCATCACTTGGCCAACCAACTGGCACAGGAAGACATCGAGTTTGTCGTAGCGAGCGTGCGGGTCGAGCAGGGGGTAGACCCACGCTTTGACGTTCGGAGTTTGCCGCCACAACCGGCCTCTATCTTCTGTCGCCACGAGCACCCACTGGCTCGACAGGCCGAGCCGGTGACGCATCAGCAACTACTCGCCTACCCGTGGGCTGCTGTGACCACGGACGACGTGCACGCCCGGGCGCTATTCGGAATGCCCTCGACGACACTACTGCCGTGGAAGTTGGTATGCAATGAGCTGAACTGCCTGCGTCAGGCCACGCTGACTAGCGACGCGCTACTGCTCACTTGGCAATCTTGGCTAGCGCCTGATTTGGAGAGTGGCGTGCTGATCGATCTAATCGAAAAAATCCAGCCTGCGATCCCCATACATTTGCGCTCTATCCCGGAAACCATCGTGTTTCATGCCGGCCGTACGTTGTCACCCATCGCCAGAAAAACCATCGCACTGATTATCGACGAGGCAGAAAAACGCCTGCCTGTCGTAACTCAGTCAGCGGCCATCTCGGACTAACTTCAGACTACGGTCGAGCTCCATCTGAGCAAACGAAGCGCTGGTCAGCATAAGAACCGAACTTTCTCTCTTTCCCCTCCGTTGTATGCAGGGCTGACTGACAAAGCAAACCCTTGCTTTGGCGTTCGCCGAAACAAGGAAAAGCCACGGGACTATTATGCCGGTGAAACCGTATGGAACGCGGTATACGCGGAAGCGGTACAGGAGCTCAAGAACGGGATGGATCTGGCCTACCTGACCGGCCAACGTCCCGCCGATGTGCTCAAGATTGCAGCCACCGACTTGAACAATGGCTTTTTGCTGATTGGTCAGGGCAAGACCGAAAAACGTCTCCGTCTTCGTTTGGAGGATGCCGGAATCCAATCCGGCCTGAGTAGCTTTATCGACGACCTGCAAGAACGCCGAGCCGTCAATGGAATCCGAACGTCAACCTTGATAACAAACGCGTCTGGACTTCGGATGAGCCAGCAGATGCTACGTATGACCGCTTCCGGCCGTTGTGGGCGCTTAGGCTCCTTAGTCTCAAGCACAATCCCACGTCCAATCGAGGAGAGGCATAACGATAACGGCGTCTTGAATTTCCCGAAAAAAGGCAGTGTTGCGGAAGTGATCCGAAAAATTGCGGAAGCGATGACCAAATCGCAGACAATAAAAAACCCCGTAGACGTTAATCTACGGGGTTTTCAAGAGTGGAGGCCGAGGTCGGAATCGAACCGGCGTAGGCGGATTTGCAATCCGCTGCATAACCATTTTGCTACTCGGCCTCAAACGATCAACGCCCTGACTACTGACATTCACCGCATAAAAACTTGAGTGGGCTGTAAAACCCTGCCTCTACTCTAACTCATTGAATGCATTGAAGTTTTAAATGCTTCGTTGCGTTCGATGGGCGCCATTATGTACGTATTTGCTTTTACCTGCAACCCCTTGATTTCAAAAATATTTCGTATAGCCATCAAGGGGTTGCGGGCCTGCCCTACTCCTGGATGCGCTGCTGCTGATAGTGCGGGTCGGCCTTGATCTGGGCTTCGGTGAAGGGCAGCGCGCGCAGCTTTTTCTCGGAGAAGGCTTGGGTCTGGTCCTTGGCGTGTTTGGATGCGGGGTTGCTGGATTCGGAGAAGGCCAGCACGCCCAGTGCCTGGGGGCCTTTGTCGTCGAAGGTGACGATTTGCAGGTAGCTGGTGCCGCTGACGACTTCGCGTTTGCCGTCGGCGCGGGGCACGGTTTGCATGGCGTTGTAGATGCCCAGCTGTTGCGGGCCGCCGTGCATGGGGGTTTGGCCGCTGACCTGGATGTCGCCCCAGCGGGTGGCCTTGAGTTTACTGACCTCTTCACTGGAGGCCAGCATGGCTTCGCGCAGGGCTTTGGCCACCTCGATGTGGTCGATGGCCAGGCCACGGGGGGTGGTCAACGGTTGTGACGAATCGAAAGGCACGCGCCAGGCGTCGGGGATTTGTTGCAGGTGTTCGACCAGGTTAATGAAATGCACCAGGCCGATGCCGCTGTCGAGGTTGGCGTGCTGGTCCCAGGCTTTCAGGCTGGTACACAACGGTTGCAGCGCGGCGGCGTCAGTGCCCAGGTGCTTGGCGCAATATTCGAGCAGGTCTGGCATGACTTGTCCGGCGAGGTACACCTCGTTGTCCATGACCATGTTTTGCAGGTCGGCCACGCTGATCGGTTGCTTCTCCAGGGATTGCAGGCGTTGCACGGCGAAGCGTGCGCGCGGGCCGAGGCCGATGTGGTCCTGGCTGATCACCGGGGAGAAGCCGTTGAGTGGCGCCTTGGGGTTGGCCAGCCACGCCGAGTCGTTGGAGTGTTGCACGTAGTCGGTGCGCTGCAATTGCGGCAACTGGTCGGCAGCGAAGATGCCCGGTTGCGCTGCACGCGGGTCAACGTCCCAGGCGCAGGCGCTGTGGGCGCCGTCGAGCATGATCATTTGCAGGCCCGCGCGAGGGTCGCTGCATTGCGCCAGTTTGGCGGCGCTGACGTTGGGCACCACCGACAGGTTCATGTAGAGGCTCTGGCCCTGGTCGTCGGCGGCCACGGTATTGACCCACGGTATGCCTTGCAGGGTGTGCACCGAGGTTTGCAGGTCTTTAAGGCTGGTGGCGCGGTTCATCGCGTACCACTGTTGCAGCACGCGGTCGTTACCCAGGTTGGCGTCGCGCAGGCTGAAGGCGTAGTGGCTGTCCCAGTCGAGCTTGCCGGGCCATTGCACCACGGGGCCGAATTGCGAACTGTAGACCGTATGAGTGACCTCTTTGAGGCTGCCATCGGGTTGTTTGACTTGGACCTTCACCGCACGATGCTCCATAGCGATGGATTTCCCATCCAGCAGATAACGCGTGGAATCCTCGGGATCGAGGGTCAGTCGATACAGCGTGAAATGCTTGGACGTGTCCACCGTGTGGGTCCAGGCCACGTGCTGGTTAAAGCCGATATTGATCACCGGCAAACCCGGCAGTGCTGCGCCCATCACGTCCAGTTGGCCCGGGATGGTCAGGTGCATCTCATAAAAACGCATGCCACCGACCCACGGAAAATGCGGGTTGGCCAGCAGCATGCCACGGCCATTAAATGAACGATCACGGCCCACGGCCACGGCGTTGCTGCCACGGTCGAGGCTGAAACGTTGTTGATTGACTGCTGCCAGTTCAAAGGCCTTCATGCTCGACGGCACAGCGGCAGTCGCGTTAGGCGGCGTGGCGCCGACCAGGGCTTCGGCGAATTGGCCGACACCGCCTTCCACCAGCAGCCTGCGGGTCAGCTTGACCAGGTCTTCCACGACCAACGGGCGCACCCACGTGGCGTGGCACTGGGTCGGTGCGCCCTGCTCTTTCAGATAACGGTTGTAGCCGGCGACATAGCCTTCGATGCGCTGCTGCATCTGTGGGGTTTGCGCCTTCCAGAATGCGGCAACCGCCTGGGGCGTATTCAGCCAGTTGAAAAACACATCACTGGCCAGGTTGTTGCGCTCTTCGAGGGTCGCCTGGTCCGGGCCGAAAAACCGCGCACGCTCGCCGTTCACCGTGACCACTTCATTGGCCAGCAGGCACAGGTTGTCTTGCGCATACGCGTAACCAATACCGTAACCCAAGCCACGCTCATCATTGGCGCGGATGTGCGGCACGCCGAAGGTGGTGCGGCGAATATCGGCTGAAGCCTGTGTCACCTGTTCACGCGCTGAAGCATTCAGGCTCAGCCCCAGCAACAGCCCTGCCACGCACGCCTTGGACAACCGGTTGGAAATAATCACGCAAGCTCCACAGTCAATTTGGACACCCTTACAGGGGGCAACGACCCCACCGTAAGAACGCAGGCAACCGGGAATAATTTAGCCGCAGCGGGTGTTTTTTAAGGGCGGTCGACGTGTGACAAAGCGGATACCGACAAAATTTCTACATCCAGGACTTCATGATTTCGCTCGCTCGTTCGTCTTATTCAAATAAGAGCGCCATCATTTTCCTGATCAGGCTCTGATAAGGAGTTTTTTGCATGTACAACCCGCAACCGCCCATGGATGGACATTCACCGGCTGCCGACGCCAATTACGGCGGCGGCGCACAAGCGTTCGGCAAAGCGCCGGAGCACGGCAACCAGCGTATCCGCCATTTGCTCAAGTGCTTCGGTTTGCGCACCAGCCTGATCCGGCTGAAGGTCATTGACGCCCTCCTCACTGCTGCCGACAACCAGCGCACATTGGGCGTGCGCGGCGTGCACAGCCATTTGCTGGAGCTGGGCATTCCGTTGTCGTTTCTCAGTGTGCGCGAGGTGCTGAAGCGCCTGTGCAGCGAGGGCGTGATCACCCTCAATGCCGATAAGAGCTACAGCCTCCATGCAGAGGCTGCCAAAGTGCTCGACCGTCGCGCCTGACGCTTTCGCTCGGCGCTCCAGCAGGCATCAGAAGTGAGGCTTGACCTTGCGACGCATGATGCCGTTGATCACCACTACCACGACGGCAATCGCAATCGCCAGGTACTGGAACGTTTTTTCGCTGATCACGCCGGTGTTTTGCAGATAAGACAGGCCAAACATCGACGCCAGTACTGTCAGGGCGATCAGAATCGAATATTTCAAACGTTGCTTTTGGGTCATGACGGGTTCCTGAAGCTTAAGAATGTATCCACTTTGTATCGCCGAGCATGCCAAGCACATACCCGGTTACGGGGATGGCACCGGTTCGGCAGGGTCATATGTTACAGGCGCTGAGAAATTTTGGCTTGTTCCGCGCCTGATTGAACCTGTCGGTACTTTAGAGGATTTGAAAATGCTCCGTCGAATCACACTGTTGATTCCATTGCTGATCATGTTGACCATGAGCGGCTGCTTCTTTTTCCCACGTGGCGGCGGTGGCGGCTGGCACGACCACGACCATCGCTACGATGGCGGCCCTGGCTACGAGCGTCGCTGACACCACGCGCGCCTCGCTTTGCAGTGAGCAAAGCGAGACGCCTGCAGTCAGCCTGCGTGCACCCAACGTTGATATAGCCAGCGCGCAAAGGCATCCAGCGCAAACCCCAGCAAGCCGATCACCACCACCATCGCCATCAACTCCGAATACGCCAGGCGGTCACGCGTGTCGAGGATGTAATACCCCAGCCCCGCGCTCACCCCAAGCATTTCGCACGGCACCAGCACGATCCACAAAATGCCAATGGCCAGGCGCACGCCGGTCAACACATGCCCGACTACGCCGGGAATGATCACCCGTCGCAGGGTTTCCCAGCGCGTGGCGCTGAGGCTTTTACTCAGTTGCAACCAACGCGGGTCCAACTGGCGTACACCAGCGGCGGTGTTGAGCATGATCGGCCACACCGCCGCAAACGCCAGCAGGAAGTAAATCGGCTGGTCACCCACGCCCATCAACATCACCACAATGGGCATCCAGGACAGTGGCGAGATCATCCGCAGAAACTGGAACGCCGGTGTGGTGGCGGCCTCCAGGTTGCGCGAACTGCCCACCAGCAGCCCCAACGGCACACCGACCAACAAGGCCAGAAACAGCCCAACGAATATGCGCTTCAGGCTCACCGCGATGTGCAGGTACAGCTCGCTGCGCCCGAGCAATTCCCACAAGCTGCTTGCGGTTGCCGCCAGGGAAAAGCGCGCCGACAAGCCATCGGCGTCGCCAAACACTTTCACGCCCAACCACCACAGCAACAGCAAGCCGGCCAAACCACTCAGCCCCAGCCACCAGCCAGGGATTCTGCCGTTGTTCAAACGCCGATCTCCTCGTGCCGTTCGTAACCGTCGGGCAAGCCGAAGGTTTTCATGCCGCCCACGGACTCGATGGCATTGCGCACGAAGCGGTCGTCCACCAGGTCCTTGGCCACGAACGTTGGGTCCAGGTCAGCGAGGAATTTCTTGTCGCCTTCGATCAAAGTGTCCTTCAAGCGCCGTACCAATTCCTCGGTGTAGCTGGGAAATGGGTACGGCTGGAAGTCGATGCGATGCTCGTCCCAGTTGGCATGCTGGATCGCGCCGTCAGCCAGGTACGCGGCACGGTCGGCGGCGGCCGGGGCCAGCACCTTGCTCAACACCGGCTCGGCGTGCGGTGTATAGCGGTTCGGGCCGTCCTTGGACAGCAGTTTCACCGCCTCTTCGCGGTTATCGCGGGTCCACACCTGCGCCTTGACGATGGCATTGACCACCTTCTGCGACCACTCCGGGCGGTTGGTCAGGTCATGCTCATGCATGAACACCACGCAGCAGGCGTGGTTGCGCCACACATCGCCGGTAAAGCGCTGCACGCGGCCGACCTTGAGATTTTCCGCCAGGGCGTTGAACGGCTCGGCGACGATGTAGCCGTCAATGCGTTTACTCGCCAATGCCGGCGGCATATCCGAAGGCGGCAACACGATCAGGTTGACCTCATTGGCCGCAATCGCAGCGCCGGCGGCACGCGCTACTGGCGTAAGGCCGTTGTCGCGGAACAGTTGCTGCACCACTACGTTGTGGATCGAGTACCAGAACGGAATCGCCACCGACTTGCCGCCCAGTTGCTTCACCTCGGTAATGCCCGGCGAAACCGTCAGGCCCGAACCGCCGACATGGTTCCAGGCCACGACTTTGGCCGGCACCTTGCTGCCGTAGCGCGCCCATACCGTCATCGGCGACAGCAAGTGAATCACGTTGACCTGCCCGGAAATAAACGCCTCGATCACCTGCGCCCAACTGCGCAACAGCACCGGGCGCTCGGCCTTGATGCCTTCGGCCTCGAACAAACCGTTGTTATGCGCCACCAGCAAGGGCGTGGCGTCGGTGATCGGCAAATAGCCAATGCGCACCGGCGCGTCCGGCTCGCTGGCGGCGCGGGCTTGCAGGCTGCTGAGCAGCGGCAAGGCACCGGCGGCACTGAGCACCGCCGAGAGTTTGAGAAAGTCACGGCGCGAGTGCGTAAGGTCATCCAGACACATGTGAAAACTCCTGTTGGTCAATGGGGTTGGGTTGAGGGCGGCTCGCCTGCCGTAAGGTTTTCAGAATCTCGATACGCAACGCGCCGATGGCTTCAACCTGCTCTTCGCGCGGTTGCGGCAAATCGATGTGCCATTCGCCCAAGGTCCGCGCCGGGCGGTTGCCCAGTAGCAGGATGCGGTCGGACAACAGCAGCGCTTCGTCGATGTCGTGGGTGATCAATACCGCCGCCGAACCCTGCTCGCGGTTGACCTTGAGCAGCAGGTGCTGCATGTCGGCGCGGGTGACTTCATCCAGCGCGCCGAACGGCTCATCCAGCAGCAACACCTGCGGCTGGCGGGCCAGGCAACGGGCCAACGCAGTGCGCTGGGCCATGCCGCCGGACAACTGCGCTGGAAACTGCTGGCGCGCATGTTCCAGGCCGACCGCCGCAATGGCGTGGTCGACGCGCTGGCGGCGCTGCTCAGGGCTCAAGTGCGGCTGACGGGCGAAATCCAGGCCAAAGGCGACGTTCTTTTCCAGGTTCAGCCAGGGCAACAGGCTGGGGTCTTGAAACGCCACTGCCACCCGTGGATGCGGCCCGGCCAGCGGCTCGCCCAGCACCTGCACGCTACCGCCCTGGGGCGCCTGCAAACCGGCCAGCACGCGCAGCAGGCTGGATTTACCCACGCCGCTGGGGCCGAGGATCGACACCACTTCGCCCGGCTGCAGCTGCAAATCAAACCCTTGCAACACCGGCCCGCTGGCATAGCCCAGGCAAATACCCTCGGCGCTCAGTACCGCCTGACTCATAGGTTGGCCTGACGGTGCAGCTCGGTGCGCAGCTGCACCAGGCTTGGCGTCACGATCGGCACAAAGGCCGACTCGCGCCAGCGCCGTGCAAAGCCACTGCCATGGGCTGTGAGGTAGGCCTTGCCACCACTGGCTTGCAGTTCCAGCTGCACCGCGCTGGCGGCGGTTTCGGCCAGGGCGATGCGCAGTTTGAACAAGGGCACCGGCTCGACGGCAAAACGACCGGCCAACAGGCCGCCTTTAAGTTCTGTGACCAGGTGATCGAGGGTCGCTCGCAAGGCTTCCAGCTCGTCACGCAACACCGTGCGTGAGGAGCCCAAATGGTTGGCCACTTCCGCCAGTGAGCGCCTCGCCAGGCCAATGGACATGCCGCACTGCAAACCCAGGAACGCCGGGCGCACCGCCGGCAGAAACTTGCGTGCATCTTCATGCAGCAACCAGTCGCGGCTCAGCTCCACGCCTTCCAGGCCCAGGGCCGCGGTATTGCTCGATTGCAGGCCCATCAGTTCCAGGTCACGCGAACGCTGCAGCCCTGCGACCGAATCCGGGATGGCCAGAATAAACGGCGCGCCGCCGCCGGCATGCTCAATCGCCGCCGCCGCAACAAAACCGTTCTTGCGCAGGTTGGTCACCCAGTGCAGGCGGCCATTAAGGGTCCAACCGTCTTCGGTCGGCTCCGCGCTGATTTGCAGGGTCTCGATGCCGGACAAAAATTTCATCGCGTTCGAGAGCCCGGTCGCCCCGGCCAGCTTGCCGCTGAGCAGGTCCGGCAACAGGTGTTCGCGCAGCCGCTCATTCGGGCTCTGCAACAAATATTCGATAAAAGAGCGCTGGCCCCAGCACACAAACGCCGCCGCCAGGGAATGGCTGGCCACGTTGGCAATGGCTTCCACCGCGCCCGTCACATCACCGCCCAAGCCGCCCAGCGCCTTGGGCACGCCAATGCTTAATACATTCGACTCTGCCAGCCTTGGCAGCACTTCCTGTGGATCGCAACTGCCCACATCCAGGGCCTGCGCTTGAACATCGAGCCAACGGCTCAAGATAGGGTCAAGCATTCGTTTCTCCTTTTTACAGCAGGTGGACCATCGCCGATTCAGCTTGCCGGTTTTTCCCAACGGTATTGCGCCAGCTCCGGGTTCAGCGGGGTACGGGCAAACACGTTAGCGAAGTTGCACAGGGTTGCCAGGCTGACGCCCAAAATAACTTCCAGCGCCTGGCCCTCGGTATAACCGGCGGCGCGGAACGCTTCAAAACCCGCGTCGCTGACATCGCCACGGGTGGCGATCACTTCGCGGGTGAAGGCGGCGAGTGTCTCATAACGGGCGTTGGGCAATTCACCGCGCTGGCGCAGGGCGTCAATCACGTCTTCGGGCAGCTTGGCTTTATTGCGCGCGACAGCGGTATGGCCGGCCACGCAGAAATCGCAGCCGTGGGTGGTGGCGGCAATCAGCTGCACCACTTCGCGGTCGGCCAGGCTCAGCTGAGACTTGGCGTTGAGCCCGGACACGGTGATGTAGGTTTCCAGCGCCGCCGGTGCATTGGCCAACACGGCGAGCAGGTTGGGAATGAAACCCGAGCCTTTGAGCGCATTTTCCAGGAAGGGCTTGGCCGCTTCCGGAGCGGTTTCGGGGGTGAGCAACGGTACACGGGACATGGAGTGGTCTCCTGATGGGTTCATCGCCTAAGTCTGTTGGTTATAAAAAAACGCCTCAATAGGCTAAAGTAGCGATTACTTGCTCTAGAGTCTTTCCGTTAGATGAATTCGTCCAGTGCGCTCGTTGATTGGTTATTAGACAGCCTCGAACTCAACACCAGCCTGTTCCATGTCGGCCGCTATTGCGGCGCGTGGCATGCCAGCACCCATGGGCTGGCCAGCGCGAGTTTCCACCTGATTGTGCAGGGCCAATGCTGGTTGCATATTGACGGCGAACCCCTTCCCCATCACCTGAATAATGGTGATGCGGTGTTTCTGCTGCGTGACCTCGAGTATCGGCTGTCTGGCGAGGCCACGGCCGCGGCAGCGCAGGAATGCCCGCGCCGACCGATGCTGGCGCTGGACCGCAACGCCGACGATGGCGTCGGCCTGGTCTGCGGTTTTTTTCACTTCCATTCCGGTTTGTCGGCGATGATCGTCGACGGCTTGCCCGCCTGGATCATCCTGCGCGCCGGCGACCCATCGCTTACTGCTGCGCGTAATTTGTTCGAATTGATCCTGCAAGAGTGCGAGCGCGTCCCGGCGCCCTCCTCGGCATTGCTCGAGCGTTTGTGCCATTTATTGTTTCTGTATGTGCTGCGTCAGCAAGTCATCGATAACAGCGAACTGGGCGGTCTGGCGGCACTGGGCCGACAACCGGCGTTCGCCGAGTTGCTCGAGCAATTGATCGCCCGACCGGCAGACCCATGGACCCTGGAAAGCATGGCAGCCTGCACCGGTTTGTCGCGCTCGGCATTTTTCAAGCGTTTCAGCGAGCTGTGCGGGCAATCGCCGGGGCAGGTGCTGTTGATGATGCGCATGCGCCATGCCTGCCGCCTGTTCAAAGAAGACATGACCGTGGCCGATGTGTCACTGGCGGTGGGTTATCAGTCGGTGGCAGCGTTTACTCGGGCGTTCTACAAGACCACCGGCCAGCAGCCTGGGGCTTATCGCAAAGGTCAATGGCGGAATTAGCAACCAGGAAAGCCGGAAATTGCGTGAAAACGCACCACACAACAGGCCCGGCTCACGTGCCGACGCGGCAGTGGTGTATTGCGATCCGACCGTTTTAGGCGATGAGAGAGGCTTCCTGTTTATACCTCCAGTCGTGAAATGGACCGGCCTTTGCGCAAGCGCTACCTGGTCTGACCCTCTACGGCCGATCATCACCGGACGAACGACATATCCAGTCGCAAGCTCTGCGCGGTTGCCAGGAACGCTCTTGCATCGATCGCCCACGTAAGAGGAGCCCTGACCTGCTGTCAGGTTTATACCTTGGTTATCGAGAAGGACATCACCATGCTCTCTCCCTACGCTCACGCCCCAGCAACCGCGCGTCACCTTGTGCCAAGCGTCGAGCCGGTCAAGCCCAAACCTTCACCCTATGATCCACCCGCCGACCTGTCACCGGGCGCGCGAGACGTCAGGACACACATACTGCTCCAAAAAGGCGATGTGACCTTTAGCCGCGAAATCACCTGGAGCACGGCGTACCCCGGTAAACCTAAGATTGTTGCCAATCAACTTAAGGTGGAAACCGGTAACGACGACGACATCATTCGCGTGCGCAGCTGGCCAGGTGACAAGTTGCAGTTCATCGTCAACGGACAGTCGTATGTGGTCGATATCCCACCCCAACAAAGCTTGAACAACAACCTGTTGATCAAGACCAATGGCGGTAATGACACAGTCATCGTCGAGGATGACGTCAAGCATTACGTGTTAATCGAGGGGGGTGATGGCGACGACAGACTCCAGGCCGGCGCAGGCCCGACCGGACTCCTTGGGCAAGACGGCAACGATACGCTGCGCTTGGGCAGTGGCTTTGGCGTTGCACAAGGTGGCGACGGCAACGACAGGCTGTACGGCGGCAGCGGCCCTACCATTCTGTTCGGCGAGGCTGGCGACGACCACCTCCAGGCCGGGTTCAGCAGCGCGCATAAATGGAACCTTCTCAATGGTGGTCCCGGCGACGACACGCTCTTGGGTGGGAGTGGGGACAACTACCTGCACGGAGAAGGCGGCGACGACGAATTGGTGGGGCATGACCGTACGTCGTTCTTCACCGGCGAAGGTAATGACCGCATTCGGAATAATCGGAGCAAGGACCGTATTTTCGCTGGCGCCAATGATCACTTCGACACCACGCAAGGCTCGGCTTTCACTGAGGTGAAACCGAGCACCACTGGCCAATAAGGTCAGCTCAAGGGGTGACCTTGCAGTGGCGAACACCGGCAAGGTCACCGTTGCCCACTCACTTTGCACCATCGTACCTAAAGCTCCTTCTCTCCAAGCCGATAGCCCTACGAAGCTCTAACAAAGCCGCGTCGATAATAACGCTTCGTAAGGACGATCCCATGCCCCCTCTGCGCTCCATCCAAACCCGCTACACCTTGTTTCTGGTGCTGTTCGTCCTGCTGATATTGGTGTTGACCGTTGTCGGTATCGGCCAGTTGGTGGCCCCCACGCTGCGCCATACCGAAGAACAGGTGGTGCTCAACCGCGTCGCCGAAGTGGCTGAGCGCATCCAGGGCGAACTGAACAAGGTTCAAGCCCAACAACGTAGCATCACCCAAACCATTCCCCTGCTCGACAGCGATGCCATCGACAAGGTGCTGCCCGGCCTGGTGGACCAGTATGGCGAGCTGAAAGTCTTCGGCGGCGGTATCTGGCCACTGCCCAACCAGCGCGCTCCAGGGCGCAACAAGTTCAGCACCTTCTGGCACCGTGATGCGTCGGGCAAACTGGCGGTCAACACGTTCTGGAACAGCGACGCTGCGCCCAACTACTACGACCAGAGCTGGTACAAAGGCGGCCTCGCCTCGCCGCGCGGCCAGTGCGCCTGGGCCGCCGCCTACAAGGACGACGCCAGCCAGGAGCCACGCACCAACTGTGCCATGGCCATTCAGCGCGATGGCGCAGCCTATGGCGTGGCCACCATTGACGTAACCCTGGGGTTCTTCAATGAGCTGGTGGCCAGCAAGGAAAAAGACATCGGCGGCCAGATGCTGATCGTTGAAGGCGACGGCAAGATCATCAGCAACAGTTCGCGCATCAGCGGCCCGGTGGTGTTGAAGAACATCAGCGAGCTGGCCAGCACCTCGGCGTTTGCCGCCCAAGTGAGTCAAGCACTGGCCCATCGTGACCAAGGGCTTGTGCGTAACGAGTTCGACAACCAGGGCGTGGCCAGCACCTTCTACCTGCGCCCGATCGAGGGCACGCCGTGGTTCCTCGCCACCGCCCTGCCGACCTCGTTGATCACTGCCCAGCGTGATGACGTGCTCGGCAGCCTGGCCCTGCTGCAAATTCCCATGGTGTTGCTGCTGGTGCTGCTGGCCGCCTATGCGATCCGCCAACTGGTGCAGCGCATGAAGTCGTTGAAGACCAATATCGATGCCTTGTCAGCCGGCGACGCCGATCTGACGCGACGCATCACCATTCGCGCCGAAGACGAACTGGGCGCCATCGGCCATTCGGTCAACCACTTTATCGTCTACTTGCAGAACATGATTGGTGAAGTGACCCAGGCCACGGGCGCCATGTCGTCGAGCCTGGCGCAACTGCAGCAGACATCGGCCCACACCAACCAGATCCTGGTGCGCCACGCCTCGGAGACCGACCAGACCGTCACCGCCATCACGCAAATGAGCTCGACTGCCGACACCGTCGCGCAAAACGCGGCGGAAACCGCCTCGTTCACCCAGCGCGCCAACGAGCATGCCGACCGCTCCCGCGTGGTGGTGGGCGAAGCGTCCACCAGTGTCAGCGCCTTGATCGGCGAAGTCGCCAGCGCCACCCACACCGTGGAGGCCATGCGCCAGGACGCTGCACGCATCACCGAAACCCTCGGCGTGATCGGCGCGATTGCCGGCCAGACCAACCTGCTGGCCCTTAACGCAGCCATTGAAGCAGCGCGGGCTGGCGAGCAAGGCCGTGGTTTTGCGGTGGTGGCCGATGAAGTACGGGCGCTGGCGGCACGGACCCAGGCCAGCACCTCGCAGATCAACGAGATGCTCGCGCGCCTGACCACCGGCGTGAGTTCGTCGGTGGCGGCCATGGAAAACACCCAGGCCAGTTGCCAGTCGGCGGCGGATGCCACGGCACGGGTGAACACCGGGCTGGATGAGATGGCCGGTTCCGTCAGCCATATCAATAACCTCAGCACCCAGATCGCCACGGCGGCCGAGCAGCAAAGCGCGGTGACCGAGGAGATCAACCGCAGCATGGTGCAGATCCGACAGATGGTCGATGAGTTGGTAGAAAGTGGCCACGCCACCCAAACCAACACTCAGAGCCTGTTGGATGCCAATGGCCGGGTCATTGCATTGATGGGCCGCTTCAAGGTGCGCTGATAAAAGACTGAGACACTCCCGTGCAATGCGCGGGAGTGGGACTATTCTGACAGTTCTCAGGACAAACTCTCGCCACACAGGAGGTGTGTCATGCATGCAGCTGAGCATTCGGCCCGCTTGGAGCGGATCAGTCAGGAACGCTTTATCCAGGCGCCAATCGAGGTCATCTACGACTATGTGACCCAGCCGGATCGCTGGCACGAGTGGCACCCCACCTCCCTGAGTGCCGACACCGGCACCACCGGCTCACTGCCGGCCGGCACGCGCTTTACCGAAATCATCGACCTGCTGGGCGTGCGCGTCCCCATGAGCTATCGCGTACAAATCGCCCGCCGCCCCAGTGAATTCAAGACCGTGTTCACCTCCCTCGCGGTAGACGGTTCGATTCACTACTTCCTGCAACCCCACCGTGGCGGCACGCTGTTCAAACGGGTGCTCACCTACGAGACCGAATTGCAACTGGCCACCTTGCACGCGCGCATGATCGACCTGTCGACCATTGCGCTGGACCAACTCAAGCACCGCCTTGAAAACGCGGCTTTCGTATAATTTAGAAACATTACTGGCACCCCGCTCACCCTGTGGGAGCTGGCTTGCCTGCGATGACGTCGTCATGATCGCCGCAAAATCCCGACGCCGTCCTCTTGCCCACGAGCCCCACATGAAAAACCCCCTGCGACTGGCCCTACTTTGCGCCCTGTTCACCACCACCCTGGCCCAGGCCGCCGACCTGATCCCTATCGACGTGCACCGCGACGCCAACTGCGGTTGCTGCAAAAAATGGATCAGTCACCTTGAAACCAACGGTTTCAAGGTTAATGACCATGTCGAAGCCGATATGAGCGCCGTCAAGCAGCGCCTGGGCGTAGCGCCGCGCCTGGGCTCGTGCCATACCGCCGTGATCGACGGCAAGTTCGTCGAAGGCCATGTGCCCGCCGAGCAGGTGCTGGCACTGCGCAAACGTGATGATCTGCTAGGCATTGCCGCGCCCGGCATGCCCATGGGCTCGCCCGGTATGGAAATGGGTGAGCGCCGCGAGGCCTACCAGGTCATCGGCCTGACGCGCGACGGTCAGGATGTGGTGGTGGCTGACTACCCGGCCCACTGATTAATGCTCGCCGGTTACCTGGGGCTGTTTTTTGCCGCCTTTGGCGCAGCAACCTTGTTACCACTGCAATCGGAAGCCGTGCTGGTTGGCTTATTGCTCAGCGGCCACTATAGCCTGTGGCTGCTGCTGGGTATTGCCACGGTGGGCAATGTCCTGGGGTCGGTGGTCAATTGGTGGCTGGGCCGCTGGGTTGAACACTTCAAGGATCGCCGCTGGTTTCCGGTCAGCGCAAAGCAGCTCGACAAGGCCAGTCGCCATTACGAACGCTGGGGGCACTGGACGTTATTGCTCAGTTGGGTGCCGATCATCGGTGACCCGCTGACCTTGGTCGCTGGGGTAATGCGCGAACCGCTGTGGCGGTTTTTGCTGTTGGTCACGCTGGCCAAGAGCCTGCGTTATGGCGTGCTGGCGGCGCTGACCCTGCACTGGGTGTTAATCCCCACTTAATCCCCTCGCAACAGCATCCGGGCATTCCTTCCGGAGCCCTGTTCATGTCGCTAATCCGCGCCTTTTGCATCACCGGCCTGCTCACGGCGAGCGCCGCTCCCGCCCTCGCCGCTGCTCCCCTTGCCACTACCTATGGCCCCGAGCTGCAAGGCTTTCAATACCCCTACCCGGTCGAACATTTCAGTTTCCAGTCCCAAGGCAAAACCCTGCAAATGGGTTATATGGACGTGCCCGCCAAGGGCCGTGCCAATGGCCGCAGCGTGGTGTTGATGCACGGCAAGAACTTTTGCGGCGCCACTTGGGAAGAATCGATCAAGGCCTTGAGCGAAGCGGGTTACCGCGTGATCGCGCCGGACCAGATCGGGTTTTGCACCTCCAGCAAACCGGACCACTACCAGTACAGCTTCCAGCAATTGGCGATCAACACCCACCAACTGCTGGAGAAACTCGGCATTCAGAAGGCCACCCTCATCGGCCATTCCACCGGCGGCATGCTCGCCACCCGTTATGCACTGTTGTATCCGCAACAAACCGAGCAGTTGGCACTGGTCAATCCCATCGGCCTGGAAGACTGGAAAGCCTTGGGCGTACCGTATCGCAGCGTCGACCAGTGGTATGAGCGCGAGTTGAAACTCAGCGCCGACGGCATTCGCCAGTATGAACTCAACACTTACTACGTCGGGCGCTGGAAGCCGGAATACGAACGTTGGGTCGACATGCTTGCCGGCCTCAATAATGGCCCGGGCCATACCCAGGTCGCATGGAACTCGGCGCTGATTTACGACATGATCTTCACCCAGCCGGTGTACTACGAGTTCAAGGATTTGCAGATGCCCACGCTACTGTTGATCGGCACGTCCGACACCACCGCCATTGGCAGTGATATCGCGCCGCCGGCGGTCAAGGCCAGGCTCGGTCACTACGACGTGCTGGGCAAGCAGGTGGCCAAGCTGATCCCCCATGCGACCCTGGTGGAGTTCCCGGGCCTGGGCCACGCACCGCAGATGGAAGAACCGGCGCAGTTTCATAAGGCACTGTTACAGGGGTTGAACACCCTTTAATCCAACCTTTTTCGAGGCACTCCTGAATGTCGGTACAGATCGCAGTCATTGATGATTGGCAGAATGTGGCCAGTGGTGTGGTGGATTGGTCGGCATTGGCGGCGGTGGGCCAGGTGCATTTTCTGCACGATTACCCCGCCGATACCGCCACGATGGTTGAACGTTTGCAGGGGTTCGACGTGATTTGCCTGATGCGCGAGCGCTCGACCTTCGATCAGGCCCTGTTGCAAGGCCTGCCCAAGCTGAAACTGCTGGTGACCGGCGGCATGCGCAACGCGGCCATCGACATTGCCGCGGCTAAAGCCCTGGGCATCCAGGTGTGCGGCACCGACAGCTACAAGCAGGCGGCGCCGGAGTTAACCTGGGCGCTGATCATGGCCTCGACCCGCAACCTGCTGGCCGAAGCCAACTCATTGCGCGCCGGCGGCTGGCAGGTCGGGCTGGGTGGCGATCTGTATGGCAAAACCCTGGGGGTTCTCGGACTGGGCAGCATCGGCCAGAAGGTTGCGCAGTTTGGCCAGGCATTTGGCATGCGCGTGATTGCCTGGAGCGAGAACCTTACGCCGGAGCGGGCCGCCGAGGCGGGTGTGAGCTGGGTCAGCAAGCGTGAGTTGTTCGAGCAGGCGGATATTCTGAGCGTGCATCTGGTGCTCAGCGAGCGCAGTCGCAGTCTGGTAGATGCGCAGGCGCTGGGTTGGATGAAACCGAGTGCGCGCCTGGTCAATACCTCACGTGGGCCGATTGTGGATGAACAGGCGCTGATCGAGGCGTTATCGGCCGGGCGACTGGCGGGGGCCGCGCTGGATGTGTATAGCGAAGAGCCGCTACCGGTTGATCATCCCTTCCGGCGCTTGCCGAACGTGTTGGCCACGCCCCACGTCGGGTATGTGAGTGAACAGAATTATCGGCAGTTTTATCAGCAGATGATCGAGGACATTCAGGCCTGGGCCAGCGGCACGCCGATTCGCAGCCTATAAGCGGTATCGCAAGCAAGCTTGTCTTGCCATGCAGGCTTGTTGTGGCATGCAAGCTTGTTGTGGCGAGCAGGCTTGCCCTGCGTTGGAGCGCGCAGCGCTCCCAAATCGCCCAATCGGTGCATCAGATAGGCCGGGTGTGCTCATTATGGGGCTGCTGCGCAGCCCAACGCAGGGCAAGCCTGCTCGCCACAACAAGCCTGCTCGCCACACCAGCTCTTTTCACTTCAATTATCCGCCGTTCTCCCAAAATCACCGCAAGTTCCGAACGGTGCATATCGTTACAAGTTTTTTGTCCTACAAAAAACCCCTAGAAACCGTACAGTCTCTGGGATCTGTCCTAGACTGATGACCGATGGGTCCGTTTCAAAACAAAAACCCCGCAAAAAATCGAAACTTTACAACTCTGCCGCAGGTCAAGTTTTTAAGGGAGACGAGCGCAGGCGCTTCAGCCGAACGCCCGTCCATCCACTCTTTTTTCGCAATGGGTGCAACTGGCATACGCCTTGCCAGCTTGTACTGTGCTTGTGCGCCTGGCCGCAGGATGTGGCCAATCGGAGCCGATGGCAGCGGGCCATCAGCCGACCAAACATGTAGGAGAGAACTATGATCAGTGCTGCAGTCGATACTCAGGGAGAGCGTTTTAGTCAGCCGGCAGGGGGACCGACTTCGTTGGCCGACCTGCCCAACACTGTGCGGCCGATCGTGAGTCAGAACCCTAATCGTAAGAAAGTCCTGTTTGTGACGTCCGAATTCGCCGACCTGGTGAAAACCGGCGGCCTGGGCGACGTCTCCGCTGCCCTGCCCCGCGCCATGGCGCACCTGCATGATGTGCGCGTGTTGATCCCGGGCTACCCGCAGGTAATGGAAAGTGACAACCCGATCCATATCATTGGCGAGCTGGGCGGGCACGCAGCGCTGCCGCCGTGCAAGATCGGGCGCATGGACCTCAAGGATGGCCTGGTCATCTATGTGCTGATCTGCCCCGAGCTCTACGAACGTGAAGGCACGCCCTACGGCGCCAACAACGGCCGCGACTGGCCGGACAACCATATCCGCTTCGCTCGCCTGGGCCTGGCCGCCGCCGACATGGCCGCCAACCTGGCGCAGATCCACTGGTGCCCGGACCTGGTGCACGCCCATGACTGGCCGGCTGGCCTGGCGCCGGCTTATATGCACTGGCGTGGGTCGCGCACCCCCACGCTGTTCACCATTCATAACCTCGCCTACCAGGGGGTGGTCAGCCTGGCGTCGACCCCGGAATTGGGCATTCCACCCCATGCCCTGCAACAGGAAGGCATGGAGTTCTACGGCAAGATGTCGTTCCTCAAGGCGGGCATGGCGTATTCCAGCCATATCACCACCGTGAGTGCGACCTACGCCCAGGAAATCACCACCCCGGAATTCGGCTGTGGCCTCGACGGCTTCCTCGCCAGCAAGACCCAGCAAGGCCTGCTCAGCGGGATTCCCAATGGCATCGACGAGAGCTGGGAAACCTCCACCGACACGCATCTGACCCATAACTTCAATATTGGCGACTGGGAAGGCAAGGCGGTGAACGCCGCCCATGTGCGCGAACTGTTCGGCCTGCAAGAGTCCACCGGCCCACTTTTCGCGGTGGTATCACGGCTGGTGTACCAAAAAGGCCTGGACCTGACCGAAGCGGTCAGCAGCTTTATTGTCGAGAACGGTGGCCAGATCGCCATCATCGGCCGTGGCGAGCCGGAGGAAGAACACGCCATGCGCGAACTCGCCCTGCGCTTTCCTGGCCAGGTCGGGGTGCGCATCGGCTTCAACGAAACCGATGCACGGCGCATGTTCGCCGGCAGCGATTTCCTGCTGATGCCCTCGCGCTATGAGCCGTGTGGCTTGAGCCAGATGTACGCCCAGCGTTTCGGCTCGCTGCCGGTGGCGCGCAATACCGGCGGCTTGGCGGACACCATCGAAAATGGCGTCACCGGCTTCCTGTTCAATGAGTCCACTGTCGAGAGCTATAAAGAAGCACTGAGCCGCGCGTTCAGGGTGTTTGCCAATAAAGGCCTGCTTAACGCCATGCGCAGCCGCTCCATGACCCAACCGTTCAACTGGTGCCAGGCGGTGGAACCCTACGCCGAGCTTTACGAGCAACTGGTGGCCAAGGCCCTGGGGAAACCCACGAAGTAATTTTTTGGTTGTTGTTTCAAAAAAGGGAGGTCTTCATAGATGCCGTCACGGACTCTGGAAACCTGGCCCCACGGCGCAATCATGCTGGACGCGCAACACACGCGTTTTGCCTTGTGGGCGCCAGACGCGTTTTATGTCAGCGTTGAATTGCAAGACGGCAAGTCCATCGCCATGCTGCCCCAGGCAGATGGCTGGTTCGAGGTAGAAACCGAGTGCCCGGCGGGCACTTGTTACCGCTACAACATTGATGGCGAACAGGACGTGCCGGACCCGGCATCCCGGGCCCAGGCACTCGACGTGCACGGCTGGAGCGTGGTCGTCGACCCCCTCGCCTACGAATGGCGACACAGCCAGTGGCAAGGTCGCCCTTGGCAAGAGGCGGTGATCTACGAACTGCATGTGGGCGCACTGGGTGGCTATGCCGGCGTGCAAAAGCACCTGCCACGCCTGGCCGAACTGGGCGTGACCGCCATTGAACTGATGCCGCTGGCGCAATTTCCCGGCGAGCGCAATTGGGGCTATGACGGGGTGCTGCCCTACGCCCCGCAAGCCTCCTATGGCTCCCCCGAACAACTCAAGGCCCTGATCGACAGTGCCCACGAACACGGTTTGGCGGTGATCCTGGATGTGGTCTACAACCACTTCGGCCCCGATGGCAATTACCTGGGCCAGTACGCCCAAGGCTTCTTTGAAGAAGACGTGCACACGCCGTGGGGCGCCGGGATTGATTTTGATCGCCGTGAGGTGCGCGACTTTTTCCTCGACAACGCACTGATGTGGTTGCTCGAGTACCGCTTCGACGGCCTGCGCCTGGACGCGGTACACGCCATCGACAACCCCGGTTTCCTCAAGGAACTTGCGCAACGGGTACGCCAGCAGGTGGACACCGGCCGGCACGTATGGCTGGTGCTGGAAAACGAACTCAACCAGGCCCGCCTGCTCAAGCACGACTTTGATGCGCAGTGGAATGACGACTTCCATAACGTACTGCACGTACTGCTCACGGGCGAAACGGATGCGTATTACAGCGACTTCGCACAAGACCCCACCGAGAAGCTCGCGCGCTGCCTGGGCGAAGGTTTTATCTACCAAGGCCACACCACCCGTCACGGCCATGCGCGCGGCGAACCCAGTGGTGATCTGCCACCCAGCGCCTTCGTGGCGTTTTTGCAAAACCACGACCAGGTCGGCAACCGCGCCCTGGGCGAGCGCCTGCACCAACTGTGCTCGCCCCAGGCGTTGAAGGCGGCCACCACCTTACTGCTGATGTCGCCGATGATTCCGCTGATGTTTATGGGCGATGAAGTCAACGCCGAGCAGCCGTTCCTGTTTTTCACCGATCATCACGGTGAGCTGGCCGAAGCCGTGCGCGAGGGCCGACGCAACGAATTTGCCGATTTCGCCGCGTTTAAAGACCCTGAGCGGCGCGAACAGATCCCCGACCCGAATGCGCTGCCGACTTTCCTGCAGTCGGCGCCCCGCTTCACCGAGCACGAACACGCGCAGCTTTACCGTCAGCTGCTGAGCCTGCGCCATCGGCACATCGTGCCGCACTTGCCCGGCAGCGTGGCCCTGGGCGCGCAGGTACTGGCCGACGGCGCCGTCACCGCGCGCTGGCGCCTGGGCAACGGCAGCCTGTTGCAGATTGACCTGAACCTGGGTGCCACGCCGCTGGATCACCCGGCGCCGCCGCACCTGCTATTCGAGACGTCTGCCCATGAAGGCGCGCAACTGGCGCCGTTCAGCGCACGCGTCGCCTTATCCCCTGTTGGAGATCACCCTTGAGCGAAGCGAACCTGGAAATACTCGCCAGCCGCGCGGGCCTGGCCGTCGATTGGATCGACGCAAACGGCCGCCCGCAACATGTCGAACCCGCCGCCTTGCGTGCCGTCCTCAAAGGCCTGGGCCACCCGGCCGATACTGACGCCGAGATCAATGCCAGCCTGCTCGAAATGGAACGGGTGCAACAAGACAAGCACCTGCCACCGCTGATGACCGTGGACACCGGCGTGGGTCTGGACCTCGCGCATTACTTCGCCCCGGACACACCGTGCCGCGTCAGCCTGGAACAGGGCGAAACCCTGGAATTGCGCCTGGACGGCAATGCCGAACTGCCCGGCGTAATCGCGCTGGGTTATCACCAGGTGCATATCGACGACCAAACCTTCACCCTGGCCGTGGCCCCTACCCATTGCTACAGCGTCGCTGAAGCGGTCGACAGCCAACCGGCCCGCGCCTGGGGCCTGAGTGCGCAGCTGTATGCACTGCGCCGCCTGGGTGACGGCGGCTTCGGTGACACCCTGGCATTGGAGCACCTGGCCCGCAGCGCCGCCGAACGCGGCGCCGATGCCTTGGCCATCAGCCCGATGCATGCGATGTTCAGCGCCGACACCGAGCGCTACAGCCCCTACTCACCTTCCAGCCGCCTGTTCCTCAACAGCCTGTATGCCTCGCCCGCCTGCATCCTTGGCGAGCGCGAAGTGCGCAACGCCATCGAGGCACTGGACCTTACGGATGAGCTGCACGCCCTGGAACAGCTCACCTTGATCGACTGGCCCACCGCCGCCCGCGCCAAGCAGCGCCTGTTGCGTGCCTTGTATGAAGATTTCCGCCACGGCCAGCACCCGCAACACGCCGACTTCCTGAGCTTTCGCCAGGCCGGCGGCGAAGCCCTGGAGAACCACTGTCGCTTTGAAGCCGTGCAAGCCTTGCGTGCCGCCGCCGGTGAAGACCTCGACTGGCGCCACTGGCCCGAAGCATGGCGCTCGCCTCAGAGCCCGGCGCTGACGCAATTTGCCGCCGACCATACGAATGAGATCGGCTATTTTGCCTTCTGCCAATGGCTGATCGCACGCAGCCTGGAGCGCGCGCAACAAGCCGCGCGTGGCAGCGGCATGGGCATCGGCCTGATCGCAGACCTGGCGGTCGGTGCCGATGGCGGCGGCAGCCAGGCGTGGAGCCGGCAGGACGAGCTACTCGCCAACCTTACCGTCGGCGCGCCACCGGACATTCTCAACCGCGCGGGTCAAGGCTGGGGCATCTCGGCGTTTTCCCCTGAAGGTCTCAAGCGCAACGGCTTTCGCGCCTTTATCGAGATGCTGCGGGCCAACTTCGCCCACGCCGGCGGCCTGCGCATTGACCATGTGATGGGCCTGCAACGCCTGTGGGTCATCCCCATGGACGCTACGCCGCGCGAAGGCGCGTATTTGTACTACCCGGTGGATGACCTGCTGCGCCTGCTGGCGCTGGAATCCCACCGCCACCAGGCCATCGTGCTCGGTGAAGACCTGGGCACCGTGCCCGATGGCCTGCGCGAAAAACTCAGCGGCCGCTCGATCCTGGGCATGCGCGTCTTACTCTTTGAACAAAACCACGACGGCCACTTCAAGCCGATCCTCGACTGGCCGGACAACGCCCTGGCTACCACCAGCACCCACGACTTGCCAACCCTCAACGGCTGGTGGCACAGCCGCGATATCGAATGGAATATCCAGCTGGGCCTGATCGATGCGCCGACCGTGGAGCAATGGAGCGAACACCGCCTGCGCGAACGCCAGGCGCTGCGCCAGGCCTTGAGCCAGGACCCGCAGAACTTCGTCGATGAAATCCGCAATGACACCGACCATATGCTCGACGCCAGCGTGCGCTACCTGGGCCACACCCGCGCGCCGTTGGTGCTGTTGCCGCTGGAAGACGCGCTGGGCATCGAGGAACAAGCCAACCTGCCCGGCACCACCGACACCCACCCCAATTGGCGCCGCCGCCTGCCGGGTGAAGCCGCCAGCCTGCTCGACAACGACAGCGCCGCCCGCCGCCTGGAGCTGCTGGCCGTGGCGCGCAACCAGGCCCATGAGCGTGACCGATGAACGCATTACCCCTGCGCGCAACCCAGCGCCTGCAATTTCACAAAGGCTTCACCCTGGATGATGCCGTGCCCCTGGTGCCCTACTTCGCCCAACTGGGCATCAGCCACCTGTATGCCTCGCCGCTGCTGGCCGCCCGCGCCGGTTCCATGCACGGCTACGATGTGGTTGACCCGACCCGCGTCAACCCCGAGCTTGGCGGCGAGCCGGCCTTGCACAGGTTGGTTGCGGCGCTGCGTGAGCATGGGATGGGGCTGATCCTCGATATTGTCTCCAACCATATGGCCGTCGGCGGTGCAGACAACCCGTGGTGGCTGGACCTCTTGGAATGGGGCCGCCTGAGTCCCTACAGTGAGTTTTTCGATATCCAGTGGCACTCGCCGGACCCGCTGCTCAAGGGCCAATTGCTGATGCCGTTTCTGGGCAGCGACTACGGTGAAGCGCTGCAAAGCGGCAACCTGGCGCTCAAGTTCGATGCCGTGCAGGGCGGTTTTTACGTCGAGCATTACGAGCACCGCTTCCCGATTTGCCCGCGTGACTACGCCATGATTCTGGGCGGCGATGAATTGTTGAAGCCCCTGGCCGAGCGTTTCAGCGCCCTTGCCTACCAGGATGACGCCTACACCGAAGCCGGCTGGCTCAAACACGTGCTGGCCGAACGGGCCACCGAAGCCTCGGTGCTGCACGCCATCGAACGCCAGCTGGCCGAATTTGATGGGCGCCAGCCGGACGGCTTCAATCACTTGCACGCCTTGCTGGAACAACAGGTTTATCGGCTGGCCAGTTGGCGCACCGCAGCGGACGATATCAACTGGCGGCGCTTCTTCGACGTCAACGAACTCGGCGGCCTGCGCGTAGAACGCAGCGCCGTGTTCGAAGCCACCCACGGCAAGATTTTCGAGCTGATCAGCCAAGGGCTGGTGGACGGCTTGCGCATCGACCATATCGACGGGTTGGCTGACCCACGCGGGTATTGCCGCAAGTTGCGCAGGCGCGTGGATTCCCTTTCGCCCAACCGGCATTTGCCGATCTTCGTAGAAAAAATCCTCGGTGAAGGCGAAACCCTGCGCGAAGACTGGCAGGTAGACGGCACCACCGGCTATGAATTCATGAACCAGCTGTCGCTGTTGCAGCACGACCCAACAGGCTTTGCGCCGTTGGCGGAGCTGTGGACGCGCTACAGCGAACGGCCTGCTGCCTTTATCGAAGAAGCCCGGCTGGCCCGCCAGCAGATTCTCAACGGTTCCCTGGCCGGTGACTTCGAGAGTGTGGCCCAGGCCCTGCTGCAAGTGGCCCGCGACGACGTGATGACCCGCGACCTGACCCTGGGCGCAATCCGCCGTGCCTTGCAGGAGCTGATCGTGCACTTCCCGGTGTACCGCACCTACATCAGTGCCCGTGGGCGCAGCGCCCATGATGATGTGTTTTTCCTGCAAGCCTTGGCCGGTGCTCGCAGCACCTTGGGCGAAGGCGACTGGCCGGTGCTCGACCACCTGGAAAAATGGCTGGGCGGCCAGCCGTGGCGCAACCGCCCGGTCGGGCGTGAACGCAAGATGCTCAAGCATGCCTGCGTGCGCTTCCAGCAGCTCACGTCGCCGGCGGCGGCCAAGGCCGTGGAAGACACCGCCTTCTACCGCTCGGCGGTGCTGCTGTCGCGTAACGATGTGGGCTTCAGCACCGAACAGTTCAGTGCGCCGTTGGCGGATTTTCACGCGGCTAACCAGCAGCGTTTGCAGACCTTCCCCGGCAACCTGCTGGCCACCGCCACTCACGACCACAAGCGCGGTGAAGACACGCGAGCGCGCCTGGCGGTGCTGAGTGAATGTGCGCCGTGGTATGTCGAACAGGTGGAGCATTGGCGCCGCCTCGCCGCACCGTTGCGCGACGATGCACACAGCCCGTCGGCGGGCGATGAACTGATCCTTTACCAAGTGCTGCTCGGCAGTTGGCCGCTGGATAGCAACCCGGACATGCAGGGTTACCAGCAACGCCTGTGGCAATGGCAGCAAAAAGCCCTGCGCGAAGCCAAGTTGCAAAGCAGTTGGAGCGCGCCCAACGAAGCCTATGAACAGGCGGTCGATGCCTTCCTGTCACGCCTATTGCTCAGCGATGCCGGCACCCCGTTACGCAAGGCCATCGGCAGCGCCGCCCAGGCCATCGCCCCGGCGGGCGCACTGAACGGCCTGGCGCAATCCTTGCTTCGTATCACCGTGCCGGGTGTACCGGATTTGTACCAGGGCGATGAGTTCTGGGACTTCAGCCTGGTAGACCCGGACAACCGCCGCCCGGTGGACTTCAACGCACGGCAACAGGCGTTGAACACACCGCCGGACGTCGGCGAGCTGTTGTCCCATTGGCGCGACGGGCGTATCAAACAGGCGCTGATTGCCCAGGTGCTGGCCGTGCGCAAGGCCAACGCCGAACGCTTCCAACGCGGCAGCTACACGCCGCTGGAAGTGGTAGGCAAACACGCCGATCACGTCGTCGCATTTTGCCGCACGTATCAAGGCAAACACCTGCTGGTGGTGGTGCCACGCTGGCCCCATCGCCTGCTGGAAAACGGTGAACAACCCCATATCAATGCGCAGGTTTGGGGCGATACGCGGGTGAAATTACCGTTCGCCACCACAACACAAAACTGGAAGGGACTTTTTCATACAGGCGCAGTCACACCAAACAAGGAGCTGTTGATCAGCGCTGCCCTGGGGGATTTCCCGGTCAATGTCTTTATCAATCCCGATGATCAAGAAAGCTGAAAATTTTCTGTGAGGAGTATTGTGATGAGTACTGAAGACAAACGCATACGCGAGTTGGCGCATCAGATCTGGGAATCCGAAGGCAAGCCCCACGGTGAAGATGCACGCCACTGGGAGATGGCGCGTAAATTAGCCGAAGCCGAAGCGCTGACCCCAAGCAAACCCAAAGCTGCGGCCAAACCCAAGACCGCTCCCAAGCCTGCGCCAAAAGCCAAGCCGCCGGCCCCGGCGGCCAGCAAGCCCGCACCGCCAGCGGCCAAAAAGCCTGCGGCGCCGAAAAAGCCCAAGCCTTAACAGCCCACGCGCCTCCTGCCGACATTGTCGCCAGGAGGCCCTTTTTACTTTTCAGTGCGCCAGCTGAGCAACCGTCGGCACGGTAGCGCTCGGCCCGAAAAAAGACCCTTGCAGGAGCAATTTAATGAGCAAACCCGATAACAACCCAGCCACGCCGGAAAACGAGCCGTCGCGGATTCGTGAAGGTTTGCCCTTCCCTCTAGGCGCCACCTGGGATGGCCTGGGTGTCAACTTTGCGCTGTTCTCAGCCAATGCCACCAAGGTCGAGCTGTGCCTGTTCGATGATACCGGCGAGGTCGAGCTTGAACGTATCGAACTGCCCGAATACACCGACGAAACCTTCCACGGCTACCTGCCCGACGCCCACCCCGGGCTGATTTACGGCTACCGCGTGTACGGTGCGTATGACCCGGCCAATGGTCACCGCTTCAACCACAACAAATTGCTGATCGACCCCTATGCCAAACAGCTGGTGGGTGAACTCAAATGGTCCGAGGCACTGTTCGGCTACACCATCGGCCACCCGGACGACGACCTCAGTTTTGACGAACGCGACAGCGCGCCCTTTGTGCCCAAGTGCAAGGTCATCGACCCTGCGCACACCTGGGGCAACGACCAGCCGGTACGGGTGCCATGGGACCGCACGATCATCTACGAAACCCACCTGCGCGGCATTAGCATGCGTCACCCTTCGGTGGGCGAGTCGGTACGCGGCACCTGTGCCGGGCTGATGGAAGATGACGTGCTCAAGCATATTCGCCAGCTCGGCGTGTCATCCGTTGAGCTGCTGCCGGTGCATGCCTTCGTCAACGACCAGCACCTGCTGCAAAAAGGCATGACCAACTATTGGGGCTACAACAGCATCGCGTTCTTTGCGCCTGACCCGCGTTACCTGGCCAGCGGCAAGATCGCCGAGTTCAAGGAGATGGTCGCGCACCTGCATGAGCAGAAGCTCGAGGTGATCCTCGATGTGGTCTACAACCACACTGCTGAGGGCAACGAGCGCGGCCCTACCCTGTCGATGCGCGGCATCGATAACGCCTCCTACTATCGGCTGATGCCCGACGACAAGCGTTTCTACATCAACGATTCCGGCACCGGCAATACCCTGGACTTGAGCCACCCTTGCGTGCTGCAAATGGTCACCGACTCCCTGCGCTACTGGGCCACCGAAATGCACGTGGACGGCTTCCGCTTTGACCTGGCGACCATTCTGGGGCGCTACCGCGACGGTTTCGACGAGCGCCACAGCTTCCTTGTGGCCTGCCGCCAGGACCCGGTGCTGCGCCAGCTGAAAATGATTGCCGAACCCTGGGACTGTGGCCCCGGCGGCTACCAAGTGGGCAACTTCCCACCCGGCTGGGTGGAATGGAACGACCGCTTCCGCGACACCGTGCGCGCCTTCTGGAAAGGCGATGACGGCCAGTTGGCGGACTTTGCCGGGCGCATGACCGCCTCGGGCGAGATGTTCAACCACCGTGGGCGCAGGCCTTACAGTTCGGTGAACTTCATCACTGCCCACGATGGTTTCACCCTGCACGATCTGGTGTCGTACAACGACAAGCACAACGAGGCCAACGACGAAAACAACCAGGACGGCAGCAACAACAACCTGTCCTGGAACCACGGCGTCGAAGGCCCCACCGAAGACCCGGAAATCAACGCCCTGCGCCTGCGCCAGATGCGCAATTTCTTCGCCACGCTGCTGCTGGCCCAAGGCACACCGATGATCGTGGCCGGTGACGAGTTCGCGCGCACCCAGCACGGCAACAACAATGCCTATTGCCAGGACAGCGAGATCGGCTGGGTCAACTGGGACCTGGACGACGACGGCAAGGCACTGCTCAAGTTCGTCAAACGCCTGATCAAATTGCGCCTGGCCTACCCGATTCTGCGCCGTGGGCGTTTCCTGGTGGGCGACTACAACGAAGACCTCGGCGTAAAAGACGTCACCTGGCTGGCGCCGGATGGCAACGAGATGAGCACCGAACAGTGGCAAGACAGCCATGGCCGCTGCCTGGGCATGCTGATGGATGGCCGCGCCCAGGAAACCGGGATTCGTCGCGCTGGGGGTGATGCGACCCTGTTGCTGGTGGTCAATGCCCACCACGACATGGTGAATTTCCGCCTGCCGCCGGTGCCCCAGGGTGAATTCTGGACCTGCATGCTCGATACCAACGCCCCCGCAGTGCGCGGTCAGGAGCGTTTTGACTTCGAGCACGAGTACGCGGTGACCGGACGCTCACTGCTGCTGTTCGAATTGCAACGCGACGACGAGGTGTGAGATGGCTCTGCATGGATTCCTTCAAGGCAACCGCAGCTACGCCGACACGCAGGCGCTGGGCGTTGCACTGAAGGCGCTTCAGGAAGAAGGCCTGGACCAACTGCCATTACCTGGCAGCGGCCAGACGTTGGAACGCTTCAGCCGGTTGGCGCAGGTGGCAGGTCATGACCTGCGCCTGTGCAAGCTGTTCGAAGGTCACACCGACGCCCTGGCGATCATCGCCGAGCTCGACAGCCCCTTGCCGCCCGTGGGCAGTGTTTGGGGCATGTGGGCCGCCGAACCGCCGACGGCCAAGGTACGCGTACGCCGCGACGGCCAGCGCTTGATCGTCGATGGGCGTAAAGCCTGGTGTTCCGGTGCAGCGGTGGTCAGCCATGGCTTGCTGACCGCCTGGGACGAAGACGACCGCCAACAGTTGGTGGCGGTCGAGATGGACCAGCCCGGCGTCACCGTCACCCACGAAGGCTGGAAAGCCGTGGGCATGGCGGCCACCGGCAGTGTCGAAATCATCTTTGATGAGGCCCGCGGCATCGCGGTTGGCGAGCCGGGCGACTACTTGTCACGGCCTGGCTTCTGGCACGGCGGCGTCGGTATCGCCGCGTGCTGGTATGGCGGTGCGCAACGTCTGGCTGAGGTGCTGCGTGTGCACTGCAGCCAGCGTCCCGAACAGCATGCGCTGGCGCACTTGGGCGCGGTCGACAGCGTGCTCAACAGCGCCGCCTGTGTACTGCGCGACGGTGCTGAGCAGATTGACCGCCACCCTCGCGCCAATGCGCGGCAACTGGCCCAACAGGCACGGGCGTGCGTCGAGGATACCGTCGAGCAGGTCATTCATCACGTCGGGCGCGCGGTGGGTGCCGGGCCTTACTGCAAAGATCCGCACTTCGCCCAATTGATGGCGGACTTACCCGTATATGTACGTCAAAGCCACGCCGAGCGTGACCTGGCGGCGCTGGGAAAGCTGGTTGCGGACGAACCCACAGGTAGGTGGCTGTTATGAAACTCAACCCGATCATTGGCCAGGGCACGCCGTTGCATCAATGGCAGGGTTCAGCCCATATGGCCCAATTGCCGCAAATCAGTGTCGAGCAGTTGGTGCCCGCGGGGTATCGCGCCGTTATTATTGCTCCGCACCCGGACGACGAAGTGCTTGGCTGCGGCGGCCTGCTGCAAGGCCTGGCCTTGCTGGACCGGCAGATCCAACTGATTTCCGTCACCGACGGCAGCGCCAGCCACCCAGGCTCCAGGCGCTGGCCGGTCGAGCGCTTGAGCATCGTGCGCCCGCAGGAGTCGGCCCAGGCCCTGCACCGTCTCGGCCTGCCATTGCACAGTTTGCAGTGGCTGCGCGCAGGCTTTGCCGACAGCCAGGTGGCGGCCCGTGAAGATGAGTTGAGCGCGTTCATAGAGCGGTATCTCAAGCCCACCGATGTGGTGTTCACCACCTGGCGCGAAGACGGGCATTGCGACCATGAAGCCGTTGGCCGCGCCAGCGCCAAAGCGGCGCAGGCGGTAGGTGCGACCCTGTACGAACTGCCCGTTTGGACCTGGCATTGGGCAACGCCCGAAGACAGCCAGGTGCCATGGCAACGTGCGCGCAAAATCGTGCTGACACCTGAAGCGGTGGCGCGCAAACGGCATGCCATTCACGCCTTTGCCAGCCAACTTGAAGGCGACCCGCAAGTGGGTCTTGCACCGGTGCTGGCACCCTATGTGGTTGAGCGTTTGCTGCAACCTTTTGAAGTGGTGTTTGTATGAGTGTGGCCACACCCTATTTTGATCAACTGTTCGCCGGTAATGACGACCCTTGGGCCTTTCGCCAGCGCTGGTACGAACAGCGTAAACGCGCACTCACCCTGGCGGTGCTGACACGGCCCCGCTATCGCTCGATTTTTGAACCCGGCTGCGCGAACGGCGAGCTGAGTGCCGAATTGGCGCCGCGCTGCGAGCGCCTGGTGTGTTGCGACACGGCCGCCGCTGCCGTGGCGCTGGCGCAAACCCGATTGCGGGGGTTCAGCCACGCCCAGGTTCATCAAAGCCGTTTGCCTGAGGAATGGCCGCCCGGCCAGTTCGAACTGATTGTGTTGAGCGAACTCTGCTACTACCTCGATGCCGAGGATTTACAGCGCTTGATCGACTGTGCCCTGAATGCGCTGACCGACAACGGCCAACTGCTCGCCTGCCACTGGCGCCCGCGCATCGATGGCTGCCCGCAAACGGCCGAACAGGTGCACGAAATGCTCGCGCAACGCCTGGGCATGGCCCACCTCGCCCACCATCACGACAGTGACTTTCTACTCGACCTGTGGAGCCGTGACGGCACCTCGGTCGCCACCCATGAGGGCTTGCGATGATCGGCATTCTAATCCCGGTACATAACGAAGAAGCGCTATTGGGCGAGTGCCTCAAAGCCGCGATGATTGCCGCCAGCCACCCTGATTTGCTGGGTGAGCCTGTGCAGATCCTGGCCGTGCTCGACAGCTGCAGCGATGGCAGTGCGGCGATTGCCCAGGCGTATCCGGTGCAGTGTTTACACGTGCTGGCACGTAACGTCGGGCAGGTGCGCGGAGTGGGTGCGCGGCACTTGTTAAACCAGGGTGCACGCTGGATTTCGTGCACCGACGCCGACAGCCGTGTCGCCCCCGACTGGTTGGTGGCGCAACTGGCCTTGGGCGCCGATGCTGTGTGCGGCACAGTGACGGTGGACGACTGGAGCGAAGGCTTCGGCGTGGCAGCCCAAATCCGCTACACCCAAGCCTATGAGGCTCGCGACGGCCATCGCCATATTCACGGTGCCAACCTGGGCGTGAGTGCCGGGGCGTATGTGCAGTCCGGCGGATTCGAACCGTTGGCCTGCCACGAAGATGTGCAACTGGTGCGCAACCTGGAGCGCTGCGGTGCTTCAATCGCCTGGAGTCACACGCCACAGGTAATTACCAGCGCACGCCTGGACTGCCGTGCCCAAGGCGGTTTTGGTGATTATTTGAAGAGTTTGATGCAGGCCACCTGAATATTTCGACCCTGCACGATGTAAAAACGCCGAATCCTTGACTATGCTGAAATCGCCTTGCTGGTCATCCAGGGTTGGATGGCCGCAGTTCATCGCAGCGGAGCCTGTGCTGAGTACAAGAGCGTCGTCCCGTCAACGGGGTACGACCCGGCATCATTCGACAAGGACGTGACACCGATGAAATCTGCCTCATTAAGCGAGGGCCGTCGCGGCCCTGCGCAAATCTGGAACAGTGCGCCACAGTTGGCGCAAATCCCCTTTATCAAGCCCTCCTCCCTGGTGCCACGCGGCGCGCGCGTGGTGGTCATCGCGCCTCACCCCGGCGATGAGGTGTTGGCGTGTGGCGGTTTATTGCAACTGCTCAGCACCCTCGACCACCCACTGCAACTGATCTCGATCACCGATGGCAGCGCCAGCCACCCAGGCTCGAATGCCTGGCCGGCAAGCCGCCTGAGTGTGATCCGCCCGCAGGAAAGCGCTGAAGCGCTGCGGCGCCTGGGGATGCCGCTGCACAGCCTTAAGTGGATTCGCGGCGGCTTTTGCGACGACGCCCTGGCCGCCCGCGAACAACCCATGAGCCAGTTCATTGCGCGCTATCTGCAACCGGGCGACGTGGTGTTTACCACTTGGCGCCACGACGGCAAGGACGACCATGACGCCGTCGGCCGCGCCAGCGCCAAAGCCTGCCAGCTCACCGGCGCGCGCCTGTATGAACTGCCGATATGGGCCTGGCATTGGCCGCTGCGTGAAGGCTCGGTGATCCCCTGGCATCGCGCGCGCAAGGTACGGCTGGACAGCTGGAGCGTTGCGCGCAAGCTGCACGCCACCCATGCGTATGCCAGCCAATTGGTCGGCGACCCGGAGATCGGTTTGGCGCCCATGCTTGCCCAGGAGTTACTGGAGCGGATGCGTGAGCCCTATGAGATCGTGTTTGCCTAGGCCAGCACTCGCCTGTACCTGTCAGTTCTCACAGTAGCACCCGGCTCACTCTGCGACTAAGGTGCAAAAAGCCTGCACAGCTTGATGTGCAGTCGAGAAAGCCATGCCAACCCCTTGCATTCGCCGGTGTTTTCGTAGAACAGGCAACCCGTCGTGCCTGCTCCGTATCGCGCTCTACCTTCCCATGGCTTGAACCGCACCTGATTGCTCAGGTGCGGGAACTTCCTTCGGACAAGGAGCCGTCATGCGCACACTGCCAGTTTTTCTGACTTACCTGGGTATCACGTTGATGGCGGTGTGGCCGCTGCCGTCGCTTGGCGCCTGCACGATCAACATTACCGCCGGCAATGACACCTCGACCTGCAACAGCGGCGCCGCGCCGGGCTTTACCGACACCGCCGGCAACAACACGCTGAACCTCAGCGGCAGCGGCTCCCTCAACGGTGATGTCACCTTGGGGGCCGGCAACGATCTGGTTGACATCAACGGTGGGACAGCGGCAATCAATGGGATGCTGCACCAGGGCGACGGTGCGAATACGTTTCGTCTGACGCTGGGCGCGGTCACGGGGTCCATTACCCAGGGCGATGGTGTGGATCTGGTGCAGATCAACGGTGGGCACGCGGGGGCGATCATCCAGGGCGGGGGCATTGACAGTTTTGTCATGCGCGATGGCACTGTCGAGTCACTGGCCCAAGGCGACGGCCATGACACATTCGTTATGAGTGGTGGCACCATCAAGGGCGCCTTTGAAGACGGCGATCAAGCATTGATGACCGGCGGCACCATCGGCCGGGTCGACATGAAACTCGATAACAACGTCTTCGATATGCGCGGCGGCACCATCGTCGGCAACCTTGTCACAGGGCTTGGCAGGGACACCATTCTCGTCTCGGGCACCAGCACCATCGGCGGCAACATCAGCACCAGCGCCGGCGTGGATTTGATCCAGGTCAGCGGTGGCAGGGTCAACGGCCAAATCCTCACGAGCTTCGGCGCCGATCAGTTCATTTGGACCGACGGGGGAACAATCAACGGGGCAATTCTCATGGGTGCCGATGATGATTCTGCCCTGCTGAAAAACCTCCGCGAAACCTTGCTGGCCGCCACCCCCCAACTGGACGGCGGCGTGGGTAACGACACCCTCACCTTTGACGCAACGCAAACCAGCGTCCCGAGCCGCTACACCGGCTGGGAGCGGGTGTCTATGGTCAATGGGTCGGCCCTGACACTCGGTGGCACATTCGTATTGGGAGGCAGCGATACCGGTACCGGCGCAATGAGCATCGATGCAACGAGCAGATTGATCGTCACAACGGGCACTCTCGCGCCCTTCACGTCCGGGCAATTGGCAACCTTGAACAACGCCGGTCTGATCGATATGAGTACCGACAGTTCCAGCACGACCGACAGCTTGACGGTCAACGGCAATTACATCGGCACGGGCGGTCGGCTGGCGCTGCAAACGGTGTTGGGCGCGGATAACTCACCCAGCGACAAACTGGTGGTCAGCCAAGGCACCCTGCAGGGCGCCACGGCGATCAGCATCACCAACCTGGGCGGTGCAGGTGCGCTGACCGTGAAGGATGGCATTGAGGTGGTACAGGCAACCCAGGGCGCCACCAGCAGCGTCGGTGCGTTCTCGCTGGCTGGCCCCGTGTCTGCTGGTGCGTTTGACTATCACTTGTTCAGAGGGGGCGTGACCGCGGGTACGGAACAGAATTACTACCTGCGCTCCACCGTGCCGGCGCAGCCCACGCCGGATG
>NZ_WKDB01000056.1:0-39769 GCF_021606215.1 Pseudomonas sp. PA-5-4B
GCGGGCATGGGCAACCGGCGCAACCATCTGAGTGAACAACGAAGCGGCATCAATGCGCCGTATCAACACTCAGAATTGGCCGTAAATGTTACTTTTTTTTCGATGGGATTACATGCGGTGTTTCTTCAGCGGTTAAAACAACCCTGCTTTGGAAGCACACAGTACGGCGGCAATCTTGTTATTGACCCCCAGTTTTCTCAAGCAACTGCTGATATGAAAGCCCACGGTGCGCTCCGACAGGCACAGGATCGTGGCAATGTCCGAAGCCGTCTTGCCCAGGGCCGACCACCTGAGGATTTCCGTTTCTCGTGGGGTCAATTTGCAAGGCGCTGTGACGCTCGGCTTTTCGGCATAATTTTGTGCCACCGCGGCATGCATCACATGACAAAGCCAGAGCACCTGGCCGGCTTTCTCGTAAAGCTCCTGTGGGCTGACTTCGCCGTTGCTTCTGCCCAGGGTCAGCATGCTGAACACACCCTGGAAATCGTGCACGGCTTGGGTCCATCCAAAATGCACACCAAACGACTGGGCCAACGACCAGAGGTGGGGTGCGGCGCTGAAGGTTTTTTCATCCCACACGATAGGCAGCACGCTACGTTTGCAGTGGGCGACTACCGGATCGATGTCAAAAAAATGCGCTTGTTTGTAAACGGCATTCCATTCATTGGGGTAGTTATTAAAGTGAATCGGTTTAGTTTGGGTAGCTTGTTGTTGCGAACTCATCGTAAATGAGCAGTATTCGAATCCGAGCTCATAGGTGTGATTGACGACCATCTCATAAATAGTGGTGATCTTGTTCTCACCTTCCAGTTTGGGGAGTCGTGTATTGCGCCAGTTGACCATTTGTAACTCTCCATGGGTGTTGTTGCCTGGGCACGTCCCGGATCCCAGCGAGGTACGGAAATCAGTGTAGGACAAAGCCTACACATCGTAATGTGAAAAAATTTTACTGAATGCCCGTATTTTGTTTGTTTATTACTTATACAATGAGTGATCGTTTGTACATATAGTGCTTTATGTTCGGGTTATTCCTATAAGTTCAATGGGTTGGTGGTGATATTAAATTGGCATTTGTTTAGTTGCACTGCGACATCTAATGGCCTGTTAGAAGGGGAGAAATAGCTAAATAATTAGTTGGGACTGGATAGCTCCGATCCGAGCGCTTGCGCTGTAACAGCATAGCTGTTGCTCGCACTGGCAATGCCAGTACAAACCACTGGTGTTTCCCCGCGCGACTTTGAGAGACACTAGGGCACCTGTTCAACGGAGCCCCCCATGACGGCCAGCGCTGAGAAATTTACCCGCCAGACCCTGCTCGAAGTGCAATCGCTGACGCCCAGCCTGTTTACCCTGCGCACCAGCCGTGACCCGGGCTTTCGGTTTACCGCCGGCCAGTTTGTGCGCTTGGGCGTGACCAAGGCGGACAGCAGCACGGTGTGGCGCGCCTATTCCATTGTGTCCTCGCCATTTGATGAACACTTGGACTTCTTCTCTATCGTCGTTCCGGGGGGCGAGTTCACCAGTGAATTAAGCCGTCTGCAGGTGGGCGATACCTTGATGGTTGAGCGTCAGGCCACAGGCTATCTGACCTTGAATCGTTTTGTGGACGGGCGTGATCTGTGGCTGCTGGGCACCGGCACGGGGGTGGCACCGTTTCTGTCGATCCTGCAGGACTTCGAGGTCTGGGAAAAATTCGAGCGCATCGTACTGGTGTACAGCGCCCGAGAGGCCAAGGAGCTGGCGTATCAGTCGCTGATTAACACGCTCGGCGAGCGTGAGTACCTGGCCGAGTACGCGCATAAACTCACCTACATTCCCATCGTCACCCGTGAGCAGCACCCTGGGGCACTGAACGGGCGCATCACCACGCTGATCGAGAATGGCGAGTTGGAGCGCACTGCCGGTGTAGAACTGACCCCGGAGCACTCCCGCGTGCTGATCTGCGGCAACCCGCAGATGGTCGATGACACGCGCCAATTGCTCAAGCAGCGCGACCTGCAACTGAGCCTGAGCCGGCGCCCAGGGCAAGTGGCGGTGGAAAATTACTGGTAATAAAAAAGGCGCCTGAAACAGGCGCCTTTTCCAGGCAAACGCGGGTTAAAGCGGTTTGTCGTTTTGTGCTTTGAGCAGATCACGAATCTCACCCAGCAGCAGCTCTTCCTTGGTCGGCGTCGGCGGCAGGCTTGGGGCCACAGCTTCTTCGCGCTTCAGGCGGTTGATGGCTTTCACGCCCATAAAGATGGCGAAGGCGACGATCACGAAGTCGATGATGCTCTGGATGAACTTGCCATAGGCCAGGACCACAGCGGGCACATCACCCTGCGCGGCCTTGAGGGTTATCGCCAGGTCAGCGAAGTCCACACCACCGATCAACAGACCAATAGGTGGCATCACCACGTCGCCTACAAACGAGGAAACGATTTTACCGAAGGCGGCGCCGATGATGATACCGACGGCCATATCGACCACATTACCTTTGACCGCGAAGGCCTTGAACTCACTGATCACGCCCATAGGTTATTCCTTGTTACAGTTGAGGAGGGTGGAGGTCAGTGTAAGTCAGTCGTAGCCCGCTTGCTCGACACAACCGTTAACACTGTCAATTTTTATCGACCCATTAAATCGCAAATAGTTTGCAAAGTGCCATCAATCGCGCGCGAAATACGCGCTACTTCAGGGGCTTGCCACACTTTTTTCTTAATCAGCCCGGTGGTGTTTTTCTATTTATCTTCTGACTCGCAGGTCACTAGCCTCTGGCAAGCACAACTGAATGTGCACTAAAAAAGCCAGAGGAAACCCCGATGAACACGTCAATGAGCCGCAGGCCTGTTTCCGCGCGATATGCGCTGGGATTGGTCACTGCCAGTCTGCTGTCCCTTTCCGTACAAGCCGCCAACCTGACCCGCGATAACGGCGCCGCCGTGGGGGACAATCAGAATTCACAAACCGCCGGGGCCAATGGCCCGGTGCTGCTGCAAGACGTGCAGCTCATTCAAAAACTGCAGCGCTTTGACCGTGAACGCATCCCGGAGCGCGTGGTTCACGCCCGTGGCACCGGCGCTCATGGCACCTTTACCGTCACCGATAACCTCAGCGACCTGACCAAAGCCAAAGTCTTCGCAGCCGGTGAAGCCACCCCTGTATTCGTGCGTTTCTCTGCCGTGGTGCACGGCAACCATTCCCCGGAAACCCTGCGTGACCCACGCGGTTTCGCCACCAAGTTCTACACCAGCGAAGGTAACTGGGACCTGGTGGGCAATAACTTCCCGACGTTCTTTATCCGCGACGCCATCAAGTTTCCGGACATGGTCCATGCGTTCAAACCGGACCCGCGTACTAACCTTGACGACGACTCGCGTCGTTTTGACTTCTTCTCCCATGTTCCAGAGTCCACCCGCACGCTCACCGAGTTGTATTCCGACTCCGGCACGCCAGCCAGTTATCGCGAAATGGACGGCAACGGCGTACATGCCTACAAGTTGATCAACGCCAAGGGCGAAGTGCATTACGTCAAGTTCCACTGGAAGAGCCTGCAGGGCATCAAGAACCTTGACCCCAAGCAAGTTACCGACGTGCAGGGGCGTGACTACAGTCATATGACTAACGACTTGGTCACTCACATCAACAAGGGCGACTTCCCCAAGTGGGACCTTTACGTGCAAGTGCTCAAACCTGAGGATTTGGCCAAGTTTGATTTCGACCCGCTGGACGCCACCAAGATCTGGCCGAATGTACCGGAACGCAAAGTCGGGCAAATGGTGCTGAACCGCAACCCGGCCAACGTCTTCCAGGAAACCGAGCAAGTGGCCATGGCCCCGGCCAACCTGGTGCCGGGCATCGAGCCATCGGAAGACCGTCTGCTGCAAGGCCGGGTGTTCTCCTACGCCGACACGCAGATGTACCGCCTGGGGCCGAACGCCCTGCAACTGCCGATCAACGCACCGCGTGTCACCGTCAACAACGGTAACCAGGATGGCGCAATGAACGCCGGCAAGACCACCACGGGCGTGAACTATCAGCCAAGCCGCCTGCTGCCACGTGACGAACCACAAGCCGCGCGTTACAGCCAGTCGGCGCTGTCGGGCAGCACGCAGCAGGCGAAGATCCAGCGCGAGCAGAACTTCAAGCAGGCCGGTGACTTGTACCGCTCCTATAGCCAGAAAGAGCGTCAGGACTTGATCGAAAACTTCGGCGGCTCCCTGGCCACCACCGATGACGAGAGCAAGCACATCATCCTGTCGTTCCTCTATAAGGCTGACCCTGAGTACGGCACTGGCGTGACCAAGGTTGCCAAAGGCGACCTGGCGCGCGTCAAGGCGCTGGCAGAAAAACTGACTGACTGACGTTGGTTACGGTCGGCGCCCGCTGATGGGCGTCGACCCCGAGCTGGAGAAAACTCATGCGAATTTCTATCGGTTTACTGATGGCCATGCTGGCCTTTGTCGCCCATGCCGAGTCACCCGACCCGGTCGCGCTCAAGGCTCAGTTGCAGGACTACTATTTCGATGCTGCCCGTCGTGGCGATATCGAGATGCTCAACACCTTCATAGAATCCGGCTACAGCCTCAACACCCAGGACGACAAGGGTTACACCGCGCTGATCCTTGCCGCCTACCACGGCCAGGCTCCATTCGTGGAACGCCTGCTCAACGCCGGCGCCGACGCCTGTGTGCAGGACAAGCGCGGTAACACCGCATTAATGGGCGCGATCTTCAAAGGCGAGCTGAAAATCGCCCGGCGACTGCTCGCCACCGACTGCAACCCCGACCAGCGCAACGGCGCCGGGCAGACCGCCGCCATGTACGCCGGGCTGTTCAAGCGTGTTGAGTTACTGGATGAGCTAAAGGCCAAAGGCGCCGACCTAAACGCCGAAGACCCGATCGGCAACAGCGCTTCACGTTTGGCCAGTGGTGAAATCCGGACCCCGGCGCCGCGCTGAGCTATCATCGCGGTTTTTCGGTTGGAGGTTCTCAAATGGCAAAGGCCAAGCGCATGTACGGCTGCACAGAGTGCGGCGCGACCTTTCCCAAGTGGGCCGGCCAGTGCACCGAGTGCGGTGCATGGAACACCCTGACGGAAACCATGATCGAAAGCGGCGGCGCCGCAGCCCCCACCGGCCGCGCCGGCTGGACCGGGCAACAGGCGCAGATCAAGACGTTGGCTGAAGTCAGCGTCGAGGAAATCCCACGTTTCTCCACGGCGTCCGGCGAGCTGGACCGCGTGCTCGGCGGCGGGCTGGTGGACGGTTCGGTGGTGCTGATCGGCGGCGACCCCGGTATCGGCAAATCGACCATCCTGCTGCAAACCCTGTGCAGCATTGCCAGCCGCATGCCGGCGCTGTACGTCACGGGTGAGGAGTCCCAGCAGCAAGTGGCCATGCGCGCCCGTCGCCTGGGCTTGCCCCAGGATCAACTGCGGGTCATGACCGAAACCTGCATCGAAAGCATCATCGCCACGGCCCGTATCGAAAAACCCAAGGTCATGGTGATCGACTCGATCCAGACGATTTTCACCGAGCAGCTGCAATCGGCGCCCGGCGGCGTGTCCCAGGTGCGCGAAAGTGCGGCGCTGCTGGTGCGGTATGCCAAGCAGAGCGGTACGGCGATTTTTCTGGTGGGCCACGTGACCAAAGAGGGCGCCTTGGCCGGGCCGCGAGTGCTTGAGCATATGGTCGACACCGTGCTGTATTTCGAAGGCGAATCCGATGGCCGTTTGCGTTTGCTGCGGGCGGTGAAGAACCGTTTCGGCGCGGTCAACGAATTGGGCGTGTTCGCCATGACTGACCGAGGCTTGAAAGAAGTCTCCAACCCTTCGGCGATTTTTCTCACCCGCGCCCAGGAAGAAGTGCCGGGAAGTGTGGTGATGGCGACGTGGGAAGGTACCCGGCCAATGTTGGTGGAAGTGCAGGCGCTGGTGGATGACAGCCACTTGGCCAACCCGCGCCGGGTCACGCTCGGCCTGGATCAGAACCGCCTGGCGATGTTGCTCGCTGTGCTGCACCGTCACGGCGGTATTCCCACCCATGACCAGGACGTATTCCTCAACGTGGTCGGCGGGGTCAAGGTGCTGGAAACCGCCTCCGACCTGGCGTTGATGGCGGCGGTGATGTCGAGCCTGCGCAATCGCCCGCTGCCCCATGACTTGCTGGTATTCGGCGAAGTCGGCCTGTCGGGCGAGGTACGCCCGGTGCCGAGTGGCCAGGAGCGCCTGAAAGAAGCGGCCAAGCACGGTTTCAAACGCGCGATCGTGCCCAAAGGCAATATGCCGAAGGAATCGCCGCCGGGAATCAAGATTATTGGCGTCACGCGCCTGGAACAGGCGCTGGATGCACTGTTCGAATAAACGTGAAGCAATCAGGGATGAACGCAATGCAACAGACCAATCGTTGGGGGGTATGTGCCCTGTTCGTGGCCTTGCTCGGGTTGTCGGGCATTGCCTTGGCTGAGTCGGCCCCACTGCCGGCCGGTTACCGCCTGGCCCAGGAACTGGCGACAGCAGACGGCAGCGTGCTGCAGGTGCTGGAAGACCAGCGCATCAGCGCGCAGTTGCATAAAGACAGCTGGGGCAATGGCCTGGATGAGGACTCATTTGACGAGCCCGGCGATCTGGTGGAAAACCCGTTGCTCAATGCCCAGGTACGTTTGCTGTCGGCGTCCGGCGCTGTACTGGCGCACGACGATCTTGGCTACCCCTTGGCCAAGGTCAAGAAGGCCCCGCTTAAAGGCCTGCCGGACACGGTGTACTTTTTGAGCGTCGACCAGACGGCGCCGATGGGCAGTTACAGCGGCCCGGCGACTCAGCTGCTGCTGCCGGCCAAACAGCAACTTAAACCAATGAGCTATAAGGGCTCGGCCGGCAAGGTCGAGCCGCTGACCCTGGCCCAGACCGGCAAAGCCGCCTGGCAGATCGCCACGCCAGCCGCCGGCGGTACGGATGAGTTACTGCAGGTCTCGTCCTTTATGGACGGTGACGGCGACGATGATTTCGCAACCCGCTACACGACCTATCGTTTTATCGATGGGCAATGGCAGGCCGTGTCGCGTCAGAAGGCGGGTTATTGGGACACGGAAAGCGACTTCCCCCCGAGTGCCGCGTTTCCCTGAGTGTCGCTTTTCCGTGAGAGAGTCACTACCAGAAGATCATTTTCAACGCCAAGGCAATCACGACTACGTTGAAAGCGCTTTCCATCCACTTATCGCCTTTCTGTAGAGCAAACTTGGCGCCCGCATTGGCGCCAAATAGCGTGCCTATGATCAGGCAACACCCGTACTGCCAATTAATAATTCCGCTGACACCGAATATTATTAACGAGCCGACTGAGAGGATGAGGCCACCCACCTTACGTGTGCCAATTGACTCACTGATCGTTTTTTTAAAAAATATAATATACAAATAAGTTGATAGCTTGGCCTGCCCGCCGAACAGGCCGCCGATCATGCCGACGGGAATAAACAGGATATACCCGCAAAAGCGCCTGAGCGAAGAAGGGGCCGTCTTCGGCGAGTGAGGCTTCCTGATGAGTGAAAGCCCCACCAGTAGCAGTGTCAGGCCGCCAATGATTTTATGCAGCAGCGCCGGATCTATTTGCACGAGCAGACTTGCACCGACCAAGGCGCCAGCCAACCCAAGTGCGGCGGCGGGGGCCGCTAACCTGTAATCCACTTTTCCATTGTTATGAAAGTGTCTTAATCCGGCAAACATCGTCCCTACGGATGCCAGACGGGCTGTCGCTATCGACGCCTGTGGGGATATTCCGAGCCAGATCATCACCGGCACTGTTAGAAATACACTGCCGCCGGTATTGGTGCCGATAAAACCCGTCATAACACCCAGTACGACCAACCCTGCGCCTATCAGCCACTCATGCTCAATCATATTGAAAGACCTGCATCCCTGATGACGTGCATTAATTGTTATTCGTTCAAGTAGAGGGGGTCTACCCAATGGTAGCAATTGCGGTCCCTGCTATTGGCGGTTAGATGCAATTTTGCGGTGTGCACAAAGCTATATTCACCAATGATCGGACGACGGCGATCAAAGGTGTCGCCTATCGCTTTTGAAACAAGACTACTGAGTTTTAATACCTTTTGGCTTTTGCCGCTGCACAATATTGAATTGAAATGAAGATTTGTAATCAGTAGACATGTCTCAGTGATACCGCAGCGTTCGCCGATGCCATTCACGGTGCACGACACAAAGGTAGCGCCTGCTTCGATGGAGGCCAGTGTGTTTGCCATTGCCAAACCTCTGTCATCATGGAAGTGCACTTCTAAGTCAACGTTGGGTAATGCCTGTTTAATCAGCTGAACGGTGGATCGAACCTTGAAAGGCTCACAGATGCCCAGTGAGTCGGCATAACATATGCGGTCGGCGCCGGCGGTTTCGGCGATTTTATAGGTTTCAATCAAGGCTGCCAGATCAGTTCTTGAGGCATCCTCAATGGTGTATCGCACGTTCAGCCCTAGCGATTTAGCATATAGGATGCTGCGCCTGACAAGTTCTTGTATCTCTTCTTTTGTTTTTCTGAGCCTGTATTTTTGGGAGGCCTCATTAATGCCTGCAAATATCCCTATCCAATTAGCCCCCGTTGCGTAAACGGCATCAATGTCATCGCGATGCGCACGCGAGTGCGCCAGTATGTTTTTCGCCAGCCTCGACTTTACCAGTGAGGTGACTCGGTCAAACTCCTGCTTTGATGCATAGGGGTGACCGGCTTCGATAAAGTCGATGCCTGCATCCGCGAGTGCTTGGCCAATGGCCAGCGTCGACTTGATTGTCAGCTTGACGCCTGGCGCTTGATTTCCTTCTCGCAGCGTTGAGTCGACAAGCGTAATAAATGTCATCACAAGCAATCCATTGTCATGAGGGTTAGCGGTGCATTGAGTGTTCGACGACTTTGCATTGTGACGAATACGTCAACAATTTATCTTCGTTGACTTCAACGCCGAGTCCGGGTTTGTCGATAGCGAGTGTTACTCTGCCATCGCAAAATGAATAACCGCTTTCATCAACAATATCATCGGCGAACCTCTCGGCAGGACAGCCATAGCCGGTGGTTGCCACATTTTTGAGCGTGGCAACAAAATGATGAAGAGCTGCAGTGCCAATTCCGAAGGGGTGCATGCTACCCGTGCTGACTTGCAGGTCTGCAACTTCAGCAGCGGCACACAGTCGACGTGAGGCTAATATTCCGCCGGATTTGAAGGGTTTCAGACATATAGCGTGTGCTGCATTGAGGCTAATGATGTCCTTCAGATCCCTAGGGGTAAACAGGCTTTCATCGGCAATGATAGTCGTTGCTACATTCCGCTTTACTTCCGCTAACCCAGCGATATCATGACCTGGCGTTGGTTGCTCGACAGCGAAAACGCCATACTGCTCAATTCGCTTTATAAATTGGATGGCGGTGGGGACGTCGTAGGCGCAGTTGGGGTCTACTTCGAGCTCAAAGTGATCGCCTAGCGCATGTCTAACCGCTTTGAAACACGCGTAGTCATCTTCCAGTACCCCGGAACCTTTGAGTGTCAATCGGTTATAGCCCTGTGCCTGTAGTTCAAGTGCCCGCTCAGTCACCTCTCTGGCGGAGGCAAATGGCAAACTTCGACTGACGGTATAGCTGAGGTTGTATGCACCGCCTAACAAGTTGCAGACTGGAATGTTAAGCACTTTGCCCGCGAGGTCTAACAGAGCATGATCAATCGCACACTTGGCAAATAGATGCCCTTTGATCAGCGTGTCGAGTTGGCTCATGATAACTTCGAATGCGCAAGGGTCTTTTCCAATGATTGCCGGGCATAGATAACTTTCAAGGACGGCCAACATGGTTTCGGGAGTATCACCTTGAGCAGGATAGCGTCTTGAGATAGTTCCGGACTCTCCCCAACCTACCAAGCCAGTATCGGTGGTTAACTTTAATACTATATGCCGCCCCTTCGGGGTTATGTTGGTAGCGGTTTGGTAGGGGTTTTTATAGGGGATTTCGGTCAAGAAGATTTCGGCTTTGGCAATAAGCATGCTTTAACATCCTGTTAGAGGGCCGGGCTGGAAGGGCAGGTGAAATGTAGTTTATTAACTGTGTTTTTATCAAGCGCGCGAACCGTATCGTCTTAATGATCGATCATGAAAATAATTTCATTATTGGAAGTGTTGCTTTTTAAAGAAAGGAGCGGCGTTGCTTATTTTTCCCACCGAATTCAATGTGGATTGAGTTGTTACAGTTTTAATTAAAATGACGTATGTCGTTTTTGTGAAGGGTTTATATGTTTCCAGGTGGTCGTGCAGGCGGGGTTGTTATGATGATTTGATCTAAAGGTATGACTTTTATTGATGAGGATGTAGCGGAGGCTGGCGGGTGAGTGGATCTATTCAGACACCCGTAGCCTCTGCGGTTTAGAGGGTTTTCAAATCTCTAACAAGGCGCCCAGCTCACGCTCCAGTTCTTCATGATCGCCCACATTCAGCTCAATCAACCGCCGCAAATGGCCGATCGACTCCAGGTCTATGTGCTCACACACAAACCCCAACTGCCCATGATCATCGTGGGCCAGTCTGACCTGCATCTTTATATGCGCCTGCGGATCCAGACGGATATCCACATCAAACGGCTGAGCGCGATTGCCCTGCCAGTCATCAGGGCGCTGCACCAACAAACCTTTGAGCGAGAGGTCCACCAATTGCACCGGCCAATTCCAGCGGTCTTGCGCAATGGTCGTTCGGGCATCAAAGGCAATACGCCGAAAACGGCGCCGATCTGACGGTTGCTCGCTCATGGTCAAACCCTCTGGAGATAAGGGGATTGTAGCCCTGCGCCATCATCGGGCCTTTATTTCTGCTTTTTTTACGGTTGCAAGGCTCTAGACCAACGTAGGGGGGTGGCCTTTAAGGCCAACAGCGCTAAACTCGGGCTGGCTGTCTTTCTGTCCACCCTGGCTGGAATATAAAAATGAAAAATAATAATAGCCTGCTACGCCACCTACCCTGGCTGGTGCTGGCAATCGTAGGAGCGTGCGCCTTGGGCGTAGTGGCCTTGCGCCGCGGCGAGGCGATCAACGCCTTGTGGATTGTGGTTGCTGCTGTCGCCATCTACCTGGTTGCGTACCGTTACTACAGTCTGTTCATCGCTAACAATGTGATGCAGCTCGATCCACGGCGGGCCACCCCCGCAGTGCTCAACAATGACGGCCTGGACTATGTGCCGACCAACAAACACATCCTCTTTGGGCACCACTTTGCGGCGATTGCCGGCGCAGGTCCGCTGGTCGGCCCAGTATTGGCGGCGCAAATGGGCTACCTGCCCGGCACGCTTTGGCTGATTGCCGGTGTGGTGCTGGCCGGTGCGGTGCAGGACTTCATGGTGCTGTTCCTGTCCACTCGTCGCAACGGCCGTTCCCTGGGGGACATGGTTCGCGAAGAGATGGGCCGCATTCCGGGGACCATCGCGCTGTTCGGCTGCTTCCTGATCATGATCATCATCCTCGCGGTGCTGGCGCTGATCGTGGTCAAGGCCCTGGCCGAGAGCCCGTGGGGCATCTTCACGGTGATGGCGACCATCCCGATCGCGATGTTCATGGGCGTGTACATGCGCTACATCCGTCCGGGCCGCATTGGCGAAATTTCGGTCATCGGCGTGCTGTTGCTGCTGGGTTCGATCTGGCTGGGCGGGCAGATTGCCGCTGACCCGGTGTGGGCCAAGGCTTTCTCGTTCACCGGTATCCAGATCACCTGGATGCTGATCGGCTACGGTTTCGTGGCGGCGGTATTGCCGGTGTGGCTGATTTTGGCACCGCGTGACTACCTCTCCACCTTCCTTAAAATCGGCACCATCATCGCTCTGGCGATCGGCATTCTGGTCACCATGCCAGAGCTGAAAATGCCGGCCCTCACCCAATTCATCGACGGCACTGGCCCGGTGTGGAAGGGCGGCCTGTTCCCGTTCCTGTTTATTACCATTGCCTGTGGCGCGGTCTCGGGTTTCCACGCGCTGATTTCCTCGGGCACCACGCCCAAGCTGCTGGATAACGAAGTCAACTCGCGCTACATCGGTTACGGCGCGATGTTGATGGAGTCGTTCGTGGCCATCATGGCCATGGTTGCCGCCTCGGTGATCGAGCCCGGCGTGTATTTCGCCATGAACAGCCCGGCTGCGGTGGTCGGCGCTGACGTGGTGACTGTGGCGCAAACCGTCAGCAGCTGGGGCTTTGCAATTACCCCGGAAGCCTTGACGGCCGTGGCCCATGACATCGGCGAAACCACCATCCTGGCGCGTGCCGGCGGTGCGCCGACCCTGGCGGTGGGTATCGCGCAGATCCTGCACAGTGTGCTGCCGGGTGAAAACACCATGGCGTTCTGGTACCACTTTGCGATCCTGTTCGAAGCATTGTTCATCCTGACCGCAGTCGACGCCGGTACCCGTGCGGGGCGCTTCATGCTCCAGGATTTGCTCGGCTCCTTCGTACCGTCGCTCAAGCGTACCGAGTCATGGACCGCTAACTTGATTGCTACGGCAGGTTGCGTGGCGATGTGGGGTTACCTGCTGTACCAAGGCGTGATCGACCCGCTGGGCGGCATCAATACCTTGTGGCCGCTGTTCGGTATCTCCAACCAGATGCTCGCCGGTATCGCGCTGATGCTCGCCACCGTTGTGCTGATCAAAATGAAGCGCCAGCGCTACATTTGGGTGACCATGCTGCCGGCAGTCTGGCTGCTGATCTGCACCACCACCGCAGGCTTCATCAAGCTGTTCGACGCTAACCCGGCGATTGGCTTCCTGTCGCTGGCCAAGAAGTACAGCGATGCCCTGGCCAACGGCCAGATCCTCGCACCGGCCAAGAACATCGACCAGATGCAGCACGTGATCTGGAACGCTTACACCAACGCAACGCTGACGGCGCTGTTCCTGTTCGTGGTCTTCAGCATCCTGTTCTATGCGCTCAAGGTCGGCGTTGCCGCCTGGGGCAACAAAGAGCGCACGGACAAAGAAGCCCCGTTCCAGGCTGTACCGGACGCGTAAACGAGGATTGCAACCATGTTCAATGACATCAGTCGCCTCGGTAAATACCTCGGTCAGGCCGCGCGCCTGATGGTCGGCATGCCCGACTACGACACCTACGTCGAGCATATGCAAACCAAGCACCCGGACAAACCGGTGATGGACTACAAGGCGTTCTTCCGCGAACGCCAGGAAGCCCGTTACGGTGGCAAGGGTGGGCCTAAGTGCTGCTGACCCGGTATTCGGGTTAGCGCTTCTCCCTGTGGGAGCAAGGCTTTATGTGGGAGCTGGCTTGCCTGCGATAGCATCACCTCGGTCTGCCTGATAGACCGAGTTGCTTGCATCGCAGGCAAGCCAGCTCCCACATGGGTCTGCTCCCACATTTGTTTCTGTGTTCCTTCAAGGAGAATTTTTTGTCCTCTCCCATCCCCGTCACCATCCTCAGCGGCTTCCTAGGCGCCGGCAAAACCACCTTGCTGCGCCACCTGCTCAAGGCTGAGCACGGCCTCAAAATCGCCGTGATCGAAAACGAATTCAGTGATGCCGGTATCGACACCCAACTGTTGGGCGCCGAACCAGTGCAAGTCATGACCCTGTCCAACGGTTGCGTGTGCTGCACTATCCACACCGACCTGACCAAAGCCCTGTACCTGCTGCTCGAGCGCCTGGACAGCGGCGAGATCGCCTTCGACCGCCTGGTGATCGAGTGCACCGGCCTGGCCGACCCTGCGCCTGTGGCCCAGACCTTTTTCATCGACGAGGAGCTGCGCGAGCGCTACATCCTCGACGGCATCATCACCTTGGTGGACGCGGCCCATGCTGAGCACCACCTGACCCAGACCATCGCCCAGGCTCAGATCGGTTTTGCCGACCGCCTGCTGGTGAGCAAGCGTGATCTGGTGGACGAAGCCGCCTTCGACGCCCTCAGCCAGCGCTTGACCCGCATCAACCGCCGTGCGCCGATTCGGGTGGTAGACCACGGCAAAATCGACCTGGCCGAACTGCTCGACGTGCGCGGCTTTAATCTCAACGCGGGCATGACCCTGCGCCCGGTCAGTGCCGCGCCGTCCATCGACCGCATTTCCAGCCTGGTGCTGCGCACCGACCAGCCGCTGGATATCGACCGGCTCAGCGAGTTTATGAACGAACTGCTGGAGGACCATGGCAAACAACTGCTGCGCTACAAAGGCGTACTGAATATTGCCGGGGAAGACCGGCGCATGGTGTTCCAGGGCGTGCTCAAGCTTTACGGTTTCGATTGGGACACCGAATGGGCCGAGGGTGAGGCGCGCGAAAGTGTGATTGTGTTTATTGCTGATGAGTTGCCGGAAGCCAAGATTCGCGAAGGCTTTGCCAGGGTCTACCAACCCTGACTCGAAATGCATTCAAAATGTGGGAGCAGGCAAGCCAGCTCCCACATTGAACCGTATTTCAATTTGAGAACGGCCATAAAAAAGCCCGGCTCAAGAGCCGGGCTTTTTATTCAAGCAACTGCAATCAAGCGCCGTACACCGGCAGTTTTTTGCAGATGGCCTTGACCTTCTCACGGACCGCGTCAATCACGGCTTCGTTGTTCAGGTCAGCCAGGATGTCGCAGATCCAGCCGGCCAGTTCCTTGCACTCTGCTTCTTTAAAGCCACGAGTGGTCACAGCCGGGGTGCCGAAGCGCAGGCCGGAGGTGACGAACGGCGAACGTGGGTCGTTCGGCACGGAGTTTTTGTTCACGGTGATGAAGGCTTTGCCCAGTGCGGCGTCAGCGTCTTTACCGGAGATGTCCTGCTTGATCAGCGACAGCAGGAACAGGTGGTTTTCAGTACCGCCGGACACCACGTCAAAGCCGCGCTCGATAAACACGCTGGCCATGGTCTGGGCGTTCTTCACCACTTGCTGCTGGTAAGTCTTGAACTCAGGCTGCAGGGCTTCTTTGAAGCAGATCGCTTTAGCGGCGATCACGTGCTCCAGCGGGCCACCTTGGGCGCCTGGGAATACGGCAGAGTTCAGCTTCTTCTCGATCTCGGCGTTGGCGCGAGCCAGGATCAGGCCGCCACGTGGACCGCGCAGGGTCTTGTGCGTGGTGGTGGTCACGACGTCAGCGAAAGGCACCGGGTTCGGGTAGACGCCAGCGGCGACCAGACCGGCTACGTGAGCCATATCAACGAAGAGATATGCGCCGACTTTGTCAGCGATAGCGCGGAAACGTGGGAAATCCAGGATCTGCGAGTAGGCAGAGAAACCGGCCACGATCATTTTTGGCTTGTGCTCAACGGCCAGGCGCTCGACTTCGTCGTAGTCGATCAGGCCGTTGGCATCGATACCGTATTGAACGGCGTTGTACAGCTTGCCGGAGGAGGAAACGCTGGCGCCGTGGGTCAGGTGACCGCCGTGGGCCAGGCTCATGCCCAGGATGGTGTCGCCGCCTTGCAGCAGGGCCAGGTACACGGCGCTGTTGGCTTGGGAACCGGCGTGTGGCTGAACGTTGGCGTAATCGGCGCCGAACAGTTCCTTGGCACGGTCGATTGCCAGTTGCTCAACCACGTCGACGTACTCGCAACCACCGTAGTAGCGCTTGCCTGGGTAGCCTTCGGCGTATTTGTTGGTCAGAACCGAACCTTGAGCCTCCATCACCGCAGGGCTGGTGTAGTTTTCCGAAGCGATCAGCTCAATGTGCTCTTCCTGGCGCACGGCTTCTTGCTCCATGGCGGCGAAGAGATCGGCGTCGTACTTGGCAATAGTCAAATCACGGCTGAACATGGCGGTCCTCAAGGATCGGGGGCAGAAAAGGAAGGCATTCTAACCCAATGGGTTTTAGATGGCATATGAAAGGACATCATGTCGCGGACAAGTGGGGCTCATCCAGGGATGGGCGGTGCCTGTACTGGCCCTATCGCAGGCAAGCCAGCTCCCACACCTGAAGGTATTCACAATTCAAAATGTGGGAGCTGGCTTGCCTGCGATAGGGCCATCAGCCCCACCACAAGGCTTCAGTCGAACATGAACAGCGCATCATTGCTGAACTGCGCTTCAAACCGATTTGCCGGCATTGGCCGCCCAAACAGATAACCCTGCACCTCATCACAGCCATGTTCACGCAGGAAATCCAGCTGCTCATGGGTTTCCACGCCCTCGGCGATCACCGCCAGGTTGAGGCTGTGGGCCATGGCGATAATCGCGCGGGCAATTTGCGCGTCCTGCTCGCCGGACGGCAGGCCGTCGACGAAAGTTCGGTCGATCTTCAACACATCGATGGGGAATTGCTTGAGGTAGTTGAGCGACGAATAACCGGTGCCGAAGTCGTCCACCGCAATGCTCAGGCCCAGGTTTTTCAGGCTGGCGAGGATCTGCATGGCCTCGTTGACTTCGCGCATCAGGATACTTTCGGTCAGCTCCAGCTCCAGGCACGCCGGCGGCAGGCCGGTGTCCTTGAGAATAGTGGCGATGCGTTCGCCCAACTGCCCATCGGAGAATTGACGCGCCGAGATGTTCACCGAGACTTTCGGCACGCGCACCTTGTTCTGGTGCCAGGTCTTGAGCTGGCGGCAGGCTTCCGCGATCACCCAGTCGCCCACGTCTACCACCAGCCCCAATTCCTCCAGTACCGGGATGAAATCCCCCGGCGGCACCAGCCCTCGGCGTGGGTGACGCCAGCGCAGCAGGGCTTCGGCGCCGGTCAGGCGCTTGCCGTCGCCGCTGAACTGCGGTTGGTAATACAGCACGAATTCGTTCTGGTCCAAGGCGTGGCGCAGGTCGCTCTCCAGCTCCAGGCGCTCCAGGGCGCTGGCATTCATGTCCGCCTGGTAGAACTGGAAGTTGTTCTTGCCGCGCTCTTTGGCGTGGTACATCGCCGTGTCGGCGTTTTTCATCAGTTGGCTCAGTTCGTTGCCGTCCTGCGGGCTTAAGGCGATGCCGATACTGGCGGTCACAAAGAACTCGCGGCCCTCCAGCACAAATGGCTTCACCAGGCTTGCCAGGATCTGCTCGGCCACGGTAATTGCACGGTTCAGCGCCATCTCGCGGCTGACCCGCGGTTGCAGCAGCAAGGTGAACTCGTCGCCGCCCATACGTGCCACGGTGTCGTCTTCGGCCACGCAGCCCAGCAGGCGGGTGGCCATTTCCTTGAGCATGCGGTCGCCGGCGGCGTGGCCCAGGGAGTCGTTGATCGGTTTGAAACGGTCGAGGTCGAGGAACATCAGTACCACCCACGACTTTTGCCGTTCGGCCGACTGCAGCGCGGTGTGCAGGCGGTCCTGGAACAGTGTGCGGTTGGGCAGGTGGGTCAGGGCGTCGTAATACGCCAGGCGGTGGATGCGCTGCTCGCTGGCCTTGCGCTCGCTGATATCACTGAAGAAACACACGTAGCTGGCCAGGTCGCCTTCATCGTCGAATACGGCGGTAATGCCGACCCAGGCCGGGTAATGCTCGCCATTGCGACGCTTGAGCCACACTTCACCTTCCCAGGTGCTGTGCTGATGCAACTGCTTGAGCACGTAACGCAGGTGCGCCTCCTGCTGTTCATCCACCGTGAGCATGTTCGGCAATTGATCCAGCACGTCTGCCACTGCATAGCCGCTGACCCGGCTGAACGCCTCGTTGGCCTGCACGATATAACCGGCCGGGTCGGTGATCAGGATCGCCGAGGTTGAGTGCTCGAATACCGTGGCCGCCATGCGCAGGTCTTTTTCGGCGCGGCGTTGCTGGCTGATATCGCGGCCCACACCCAGGATGCCTTCAAACGCGCCGTGTTCGTCCCAAACCAGCACCAGGCGCAACTCGATCGGCACCTTGCGGCCGTCGGCGCGCAGGCAGTCGAACAGGAACAGTTGGGTGTGGATATCATCACGCAGTCTGTTCAGCGCCTCGGGGTCGCCGAGCGCACGGCTGACCTGTTCCACCAAACTGTAGATACCGGTCAGTTGCTGCGGGTTGGCGATGATCGACTGCCAGCCGTTCTTGAACACCCAGTCCACGTCATAACCCAGCACGGCGTTGACTGATGGGCTGATGTAATTGAGCGCAAGCTGGCTGTCGGTGGAGCAGATCACGTCGCTGATGCTTTCGGCCAGCATGCGGTAGCGCTGCTCGCTGTCACGCAGGGATTCACTGGCTTCGATCTGGTCGGTGATGTCCTTGGCCACGCCGATGATCCGCGTGACCACAGCGGTTTTATCCCGCGCCAGCGCTTGCTCACGGATATCAAAGCGCCGCCACTGGTTATTGCGATGGCGAAAGCGCAGCTGGCATTGCAGTTGGGTGGTGTAGCCGACCTCGCGCTGTTGCAGGCGCAAGTCGTGGTAATACTCGGCATCCTCGGGGTGCAGCAGGATTTCCCAGAAGTACTCGCCCATTTGCTGCAGTTCGGCCTTGTTGTAGCCGAGGGTATGGCCCAAATGGTGGTTGCTGAAAATCATGCGCTGGCTGATCACGTCCTGCACATACAGGTGATCAGGCACGGTGCGCACCACGTCCGACCAGAAACTCTCACGCTCCACCAGCGACAGTTCGATCAGCTTGCGGCTGGTGATATCGCTGATGCTGAGAATCACGGCCTTGAAGTCGTCCTGCTGCTCCGGCAGGCGCATCACCAGCCACAGATATTGGTCATTGCCGGCCACGTCATTGAGCTGGATTTCCAGCTCCAGCTGTTTTTGCTGGGTCAGAACGGCTTCGAGCACTTGATAGCCGATGGCGGTGGCATTGCTTGGGCAATCATCGATCAGGCGTTCCCAGGCTTGCTCGCATGAGCCGACATTCAGCAGGCGCACGGCCACCTGGTTGACCTCGGTAATGCGCAGTTCCTTGAGCAGTTGCTGGCGCCCGGCGGTGTTGTTGAGCAACCAGACCTGCAATTGCTCACGGGTCTGCACGTGGGTCTTGTCAAAAAACGCCTTGAGCCCCGACAGATCCAACACGCACAGGGCCACGCCGGTGCCTTCGAAAATATCCTGATAACGCCGGCGGCCTTCATGCACCTGGCGCTGGCGGCGGCGCATGTTCAGCAGCACGATCAGCGGGATCAGCGAGAACGCCAGGCCCAGCAGGCATTTGCCGATAAACGCCGGCAGCAGTTGCTCCAGCACCGCGCTGCGGTCAAACAGGCCGCGCAATTGCCAATCGCTTTTACTCAGGGGCGTAACCAGCACGCTTTTGTTCAATTCATCCGGCGTCAGCGCCGCGGCCCATTGCGCAGGCATGCCACTGTCGCGGCTGACCACGCGGTGGTTCAGGCGGTTCTCGATGGCCCACATCGGGCGCTGGCCCTGGCCGTCCTGGCGGGTGAGGTTGCTCAGGTAGCTGGGCGCCAGGCGCAAGGCCCAGTACATTTTCGAGCCGCCGCTGGGCTGCTGAAGCAACAGATAGATCAGGGTGCCGTCGGGGCTGTTGCTCAAGTAATAAGGTTGCGAGTGGCTGCGCTGCACCAGCTCTTCAAGCCAGGCGCGGTCCTGGCTGCCTTTGGCGCTGTCGCTGATCAGCGCGCCGCTGGGGGCGAGCAGGGCGAAACTGCGCAGCTCCGGCAACGAGCGTTGCAAGGTGCGCATCAGCGCCTGTTGTTGCTCGTCGTTGCGCGGCGGCTCGACCATCGGCAGCAGGTTCAAGGCGATTTTCGCGCTCAGGGCCATGTTCAGGCTGATCTGTTCAGCCAGGTCGGCGCTGTAATCGATGGTGTATTGCTGTTGGTTTTTCTGGTTTTGCTGCAGTTGGTCCAACAGCTGCCAGAACAATAACGCCAGCAGCACCAGCACCAGCATCGCCAGTGCGCCTTTTAAAGTGCCGTGCAGGGGCGCGCCCGGCGCTATATGAGCGGCGCGCAAGGGCGTGGGCGGCGTGACTTTGGACAAGCTGTGATCCTGCGGTTTGGCTGGACTGGCGCGCGACGTGCACTATAAGCCGGACGCCCGGAGGGCGGCTAGCATGCCTTGCCTTGTGGCAAAGTGCCAGCCCCGCTTGGCTGGACTGCCCAAGCGCATTCAGGTAGCTTTGCCGGTTACGCGGGGGCGTTCCAGCCCCAGACATTCAGGCTTTTTCCGCTCGCAGGCATTGATGATAGTCAACGGCCCGCGCGGCGCATGGCCTGCACGGGCTTCGCCCGCTTAATTCATCAGTCACTGACGCTAGGTTCACCATGGCTCAATACGTCTTCACCATGCATCGGCTGGGAAAAGTTGTTCCGCCGAAGCGGGAAATCCTGAAAAATATTTCGCTGTCCTTCTTCCCCGGCGCCAAGATCGGCGTGCTCGGCCTCAACGGTTCGGGTAAGTCCACGCTGCTGAAAATCATGGCCGGCGTCGACACCGAGTTCGAAGGCGAAGCGCGCCCGATGCCCGAACTGAACATCGGCTACCTGCCGCAAGAGCCGATCCTGGACCCGACCAAGACCGTGCGTGAAGTGGTCGAAGAAGCGGTGGCCGTGATCAAGAACGCCCAGGCCCGCCTGGACGAGGTCTACGCCGCCTACGCCGAAGAAGATGCCGACTTCGACAAGCTGGCCGCTGAACAGGCCAAGCTCGAAGCCATCCTGCAGGCTGGCGACGGCCACAACCTGGAGCGCCAGCTGGAAGTCGCCGCCGACGCGCTGCGTTTGCCAGCGTGGGATGCCAAGGTCGAATTCCTCTCCGGCGGTGAAAAACGCCGTGTGGCCCTGTGCCGCCTGCTGCTGTCGGCTCCCGACATGCTGCTGCTCGACGAACCGACCAACCACTTGGACGCCGATTCCGTCGCCTGGCTGGAGCACTTCCTGCACGATTTCCCGGGCACCGTGGTAGCGATCACGCACGACCGCTACTTCCTGGACAACGTCGCCGGCTGGATCCTCGAGCTCGACCGTGGCGCCGGTATCCCTTACGAGGGCAACTACTCCGGTTGGCTGGAAGCCAAGTCCGACCGTCTGGCCGCCGAATCCAAGCAGCAATCGGCCCACGAAAAAGCCATGAAGGAAGAACTGGAGTGGGTGCGCAAAGGCGCCAAGGCCCGCCAGTCCAAATCCAAGGCACGTCTGCAACGCTTTGAAGAAATGCAGTCGCAGGAATTCCAGAAGCGCAGCGAAACCAACGAGATCTACATCCCGGCCGGCCCGCGCCTGGGTGACAAGGTCATCGAATTCAAGAACGTCTGCAAAGGCTATGGCGACCGCGTGTTGATCGACAACCTGTCGTTCTCCATGCCAAAAGGCGCGATCGTCGGCGTTATCGGTGGTAACGGTGCGGGTAAATCCACACTGTTCCGCATGCTGATGGGCAAGGAAACCCCGGATTCGGGCAGCATCGAAATCGGTGAAACCGTGCAACTGGCCTGCGTGGATCAAAGCCGCGAAGACCTGGACGGCAGCAAAACGGTATTCCAGCAAGTCTCCGAGGGGTCCGACCAGATCCGCATCGGCAACTATGAGATTCCGTCGCGCACTTACGTCGGCCGTTTCAACTTCAAGGGCGGCGATCAACAGAAGTTCGTCAAGGACCTGTCCGGTGGTGAGCGCGGTCGCTTGCACCTGGCACTGACCCTGAAAGAAGGCGGCAACGTGTTGCTGCTCGACGAACCGTCCAACGACCTCGACGTTGAAACCCTGCGTTCCCTGGAAGAAGCCCTGCTGGACTTCCCGGGCGCCGCCATTGTGATCTCTCACGATCGGTGGTTCCTTGACCGCGTCGCGACACACATCCTGGCGTACGAAGATGACTCCCAAGCGGTGTTCTTCGAAGGTAACTACACCGAGTACGAAGCGGACCGTAAGAAGCGTTTGGGTGATGCTGCTGCCCAGCCGCACCGTGTACGGCACAAAAAACTGGCCTGAGTTGGGTTGGTTTGAAAAAGCGGAGCCTTCGGGCTCCGCTTTTTTTTGCGTGTGTTTCAGGAGGACCGAGGTGGATTTATCGCAGGCAAGCCAGCTCCCACCTTCGACCGCATTTCACATTGGCAACCCGATCAAATGTGGGAGCTGGCTTGCCTGCGATAGCGGTTTCACGGTTGGTGCATTTACTGATTTGAAATCCCCTTAATGGTGCAAAAAATCATAGTAATTTATATATAAAGCACCATTTAAATTCACAAAGGCGACATTTTGCGCTTTTCAGGTGCAACATGAATTGCTAAGGTCCGGCTCAATCTCATTTAAAAACAATCAATTTGCCGAGACTTCTCCATGATCGAATCTGTCGAATCCTTCCTTTCGCGCCTCAAGAAACGCGACCCCGACCAGCCGGAATTTCACCAGGCCGTAGAGGAAGTCCTGCGCAGCCTGTGGCCGTTTCTTGAAGCCAACCCCCACTACCTGACGTCGGGCATTCTGGAGCGCATCTGCGAGCCGGAACGCGCGATTACCTTCCGGGTATCGTGGGTGGATGATCACGGCAAGGTGCAGGTCAATCGCGGGTTTCGCATCCAGATGAACAGCGCCATCGGCCCCTACAAAGGCGGCCTGCGCTTTCACCCGTCGGTGAACCTGGGCGTGCTGAAATTCCTCGCCTTCGAACAGACCTTCAAAAACTCCCTGACCTCGCTGCCCATGGGCGGCGGCAAAGGCGGCTCGGACTTCGACCCCAAGGGCAAGAGCGACGCCGAAGTGATGCGCTTCTGCCAGGCGTTCATGAGCGAGCTGTACCGCCACATCGGCGCAGATGTGGATGTGCCGGCTGGCGATATCGGCGTGGGTGCGCGTGAAATCGGCTTCCTGTTTGGCCAGTACAAACGCCTGAGCAACCAGTTCACCTCAGTGCTGACCGGCAAAGGCATGGCCTACGGTGGCAGCCTGATCCGCCCTGAAGCCACCGGCTTTGGTTGCGTGTACTTCGCTGAAGAAATGCTCAAGCGCAACGGCCAGCGGGTGGAAGGCAAGCGCGTGGCCGTCTCCGGTTCCGGCAACGTCGCGCAATACGCAGCGCGCAAAGTCATGGACCTGGGCGGCAAGGTGGTTTCCCTCTCCGACTCCGAAGGCACCTTGTATGCCGAAAGCGGTTTGACCGAGGAGCAATGGTCGGCGCTGCTAGAGCTGAAAAACGTGCAACGTGGCCGCATCAGCGAACTGGCCGAGCGCTTTGGCCTGGAGTTCCGCAAAGGCAAAACGCCTTGGGAGTTGGCCTGCGATATCGCGCTGCCCTGCGCCACCCAGAACGAACTCGACGCCGACGCCGCCCGCACGCTGCTGCGCAATGGCTGTATCTGCGTGGCCGAAGGCGCCAATATGCCAACCACGCTTGAGGCTGTGGATATCTTTATCGAGGCGGGCATTCTGTTCGCACCGGGCAAAGCCTCCAACGCTGGTGGCGTGGCCGTGAGTGGCCTGGAAATGTCGCAGAACGCCATGCGCCTGTTGTGGACCGCGGGCGAAGTCGACAGCAAATTGCACAACATCATGCAGTCGATCCACCATGCCTGCGTGCATTACGGCGAAGAAAACGGCCGGGTCAACTACGTGAAGGGCGCGAACATCGCGGGCTTTGTGAAAGTCGCTGATGCGATGCTGGCCCAAGGCATCGTCTAGGCCTCGGGTTCGACCCGCAGCACTTCGATCAACTGATCGCCGACGGGGCGCTTCCACAGTACTTCGTCGCCGACCTGGGCGCCCAGCAATGCGCGGCCCAGCGGTGAGCCCCAGTTGATCAGATGGGCGTGGGCGTCGGCCTGGTCTTCGCCGACCAGTTGAATGCGCTGCTGCTCGTCCTGCTCGTTGGCAAAGGTGACCCAGCTGCCGATTTGCACCTTGTCGGTAGACGTCGCTGGTGGCATCACCTGGGCGCTTTGCACACGCTGGTTGAAGTAGCGCAAATCGCGCTCAAGGTCCGCCAGCCGCTGCTTATTGTCCCGGGCGGATTCGAGGCTGTATTCCTGCTGCAACTGCGCAACCTTGGCCTGCAACTGCGCTAACCCTTGCGCGGTGAGACGATTGGGCTGCTCACTCACCAGGCGCTCCACAGGCTGGTCGGCCTGGGCGGCGGCGTTGTCTTCATTTACAAAAGCTCGGCTCATGGAGTTCTCCCTCTATGGAGTCTGGGCCATGATCGCCGCGTGATCGTTCCCACGCTCTGCGTGGGCATGCAACCCTGGACGCTCTGCGTCCGCTTTTCAGAAAAGCGACCTATTGCGTGCGATAGGCGCGGGCAGCGTCGCGATCCTTCTCCTGTTGCCAGGCGCGTTCACGGTCATCCCAGTGGTTGTCCTTGTAGTCGCGCAACTCCTCGTTCTCGCGCATGGCCTTGCACTGGCGAAAGCCATCTTCCCAGCCTTCGGCGTATTCACGGTCTTTGAGATAGCGCGGCACATTCTTGCGAAACTCCCCACTGATGACCCCAGCGGCCTGGCGACCACTGCTGCAACCGTCGTCAAAGCCATCGGCAAAGGCCGGAGGATAACCCTTGGCGATCAAATCCTGATGGGTGGACTGGCAACCCGACAACCACACTAGCGCACACAGCATTACCGCAGACCGCCACATGGCGTACTCCCTGGCCGCTTTACGGCTGATAGGGGAAGTCTAGTCAGGGATTTGTCGGGGAGGCGTGAAAGGGCGGTGAGAAAAGTGTTGAGTTAAAGGGCCATCAACGACGAGCGCTCGTTCCCACGCTCTGCGTGGGAATGCAGCCCAGGACGCTCTGCGTCCGCTTTGAAATCGTGACGCGGAGCGTCACAGGATGCATGCCCACGCGGAGCGTGGGAACGATCTATTAAAGGGCCATTAACGACGATTCCCTTTAACTTGCAGGACGTTTCCTAGAGAATCGCTGGCCTATTGTGCCTTAGGGTTTGGGGCACTAGTCTCCTGGCTCCGCTGTGAAAACAGCGGCCGGGTTTAGCGACCCGAACCATCGAGACTCATCCTCTCTACACACTTGGCAGGCGGTTTTTATACCTGTCGATATCGTGTTATGGCGGCTGTGCGCGGGAGATCTTCGGATCTGCCGGGTGTCTAGGTGACCGGTTCGCTAACCTGCGTACAGCTGCCACCCTTTCATGTTTAGCGACGTGCTCTGGTGGTCCTTTATCTCACTTAGCAGGTACACCATGTCTAAAGTCGTCCCAGATCCACCCCTGTCCTCAATCACCACCCTCGGCGTCGTCACCTTTGGCGACTACGGCGAAAACCAAAAGCCGCTGTTCCGCATCAATGCCGGCATGCCGATCGACGAAGCGCTGGAACACGCCTCCACCCTGCTGTTTTACTCCAAAAAGCTCGCCATGGAAGCTGCCATGGACGTACGCGGCGAGCAATACGCCTGGGCCGCGCATTACCTGTGTGAAATGGGCAAAGCCGTCGTCGACGACCTGACACAAGCGATGACCCCTACCACTTAGCGGCTGACACCGCTTCATCTGCTGAGCCTGCTCGCCACAGGGTTGTCGATGGTTTCAGTTAAAGCTGTGCGGCCTTCAATCGTAATAGCCCACTGTTTTTTTCAGTTGATCTGCGTACTCGTAAATCTCATCTATTGACGAAATCGCGTGTCGGGTCTCATTTTTATCTTCGTCAAATATCCCGATGTACTTCTGGCTGCGATTAAAGTGAAGGCGGCAAATAGGTTTGCGATTGTTGTCGTCCAGCAGTATCCCAAAATAGCTTTGGGTGTCTCGTTGAACAATGCGCTTTGCATCGACTACGGATCGGACCAGAGCGCGAACGATGTGATAGCCCTCCAGCTCTTCAAGCGTTGTCAGAATCTTGTCTTCTGACTCGTCCCTATCCTGCGTATCTGCATTCGCGCTGTTTGCGGCGGGGAGTGATGCCATTGTCGGTTGGATCGCGCCACTCATTGCAGACTTCAGCCGATCGTTGATCTGATCGTTCAAAAATTGGGCTAACGCTTTTCGTGTCAGTTCGAAAAATTGTTCGCGCACTTTCTGTGTGATTACACCTTCGTAGACACGGGATGCGAAGAATTTCACGAAATCATCTTCTGGCTTGCTAACTTGAGCTCCGATGAGTTTTTTGAGTTGGCTGACGTATTTCAACTCCCCGGCTGCATTGATGATCGAGTCAACATCGAAAGCCGACTTGGTGAGCTTGATCAACTCAGGTACGGCGTACTCATCAATGTCCAGTAGGTCGAGCTCTAGAAATGGCTTTTCGTCCATTTTATTAGGGGCGTCCAAGTCAGTAAAAAACCTGTAGACCTGGCCGTTGGTGAGAATTGAAATTCTTGCGCTCGTAACGTGAAAATACCGAAAAAGCTGTGAGGCATGGTTGATGCTCAATGACTCACCGATTTTTTTGCATTCGATGAGTATTTGGACTTCACCTTCTTTCATGATTGCGTAATCGATTTTTTCACCTTTCTTCGTCCCTACATCACAGACAAATTCTGGCGTCACTTCCTGTGGATCAAATACGTCGTAGCCCAATACAGTGTTGATGAAAGGCATTACGAAAGCATTTTTTGTCGCTTCTTCTGTTTGAATGGCAGGGCCTTGTAATCGAACTTTTGCTGCCAGACTGGTGAGCTTTTCAAAGAAATCCATGATGAGCCTCTTACCTATTCAGATCCGTGTATAGATGGGATGGCAATTTGATTGCCATCCGATACTAGTCACAAAACCCCACAAAGAGAATGAAGTAAGAGCTAGTTTTGCTCGACTGAAAAAAGCTAAAAAACTGTCTGAAATTTCCTGTCTATTTATCAATAGGTTAGAAGCAGACTACGAGTTTGTGTGTGTTGATGATGGTTTTCCTGGGCTAGTTAGAACGGCATGTTCAGCCAGCTCTTGCTGAATAAACGCCGCAATCATTGCGCGATACACCTGCTCAGTGACCTCAGGGTTGGCGCCCACCGCCTCGGATAAACCCCGCACTTTGGCGATCACCTGTTCAACCCGTTGCGGCGCCTTGACGCCATCGGCGTCTTTCTTAAAGCGCGCAGCCTGGGAAACGTAGTGGCCGCGCTCGGCCAGCAGGGTGACGATTTGTTGGTCGAGGCGATCGATGTTTTCGCGGACTTGTTCAAGGGAGGTGCAGTTAACAGCCATGTTGATGGAACTCCTGATTGCGATGTGTCGGGATATGCACGGACCAAATGTGGGAGCGGGCGTGCTCGCGAAAGCAGTGAGTCAGTCAATGCATCATTACCTGGACGACCGCCATCGCGGGCAAGCCCGGCTCCCACCTTTGAACTGTGAACGGCGCAGAGCTCAAGTCAGGCGCAAAAAAGTGTGGGAGCTGGCTTGCCTGCGATAGCGGTATGTCAGCTAAAAATCAATAACTGACACTCCGCCATTGATCGCTCCCGCGCTCTGCGTGGGAGCGATCCGGGGTGGTTAGTAGTGATACCACTTCACTTCAAGCATCACTTCATTCACTGGCGTCGACAAATGGCTGTACTCACGCTGGGCACTCAACCGCAGGCCCAGGTTGCGCGACAATTCCCACTGCTGGTTAAGGCTGATACTGCGCCGCACTTCGCCATTGGTGAAGAAATCACCCTTGGCCTCAAGGCTCAGATTCCCCAGCGGGTTTTTCCACAGCACGCCGGTGTTGAACCCGGCAGCCGGTGAGATGGCTTCGCTGAAGTCGTTGTTATGTTCCACACGCACGGTGCCGAGGGCAAAACCCAGCATGTCGTCGGTGAGTTGCCAGGTACCGCCGGCGCCGCCGTTGACGTGGGCGACGAGGGTTTCGTCGTCGTGCTTGCCTGGCACGCGCTCCAGGCCGCCGGTCACTTGCCATGACCACGGCTGCAACAGCGCATTACGCGGGGTCAGGGAGCGGATGGTGGCCAGGTCCAGCTGTTGCAGTTGCCAGTGGTTGCCTTCGTATTGGCGCAGTTTCATCTGCAAAATTTCAATCTGCGCGCCCAGCGGGAAGCCTTCGGCGTTGTCGTTGAGGTCGTGGTAGGCCATGCGCAGGCCGTATTCGCCGAAGGTTTTGCTGCCGCGGGTGCCGATGCCGGCTTGCCAGGTGCGCGACTCGTGGCCGTCTTCGGGCAGGCCGGGGCGTTCGATTTTAAGGTCGGGCGCCGGGTTCTGGTTGATCGCGCGCAGCAGTTCGAAGCTGCGTTGCGAGCGTTCGGTGTCGCGCTCCAGGCCATTGGCGCGGTAGCGGCCGAGGCGATAGGCGGCGTCGATAATCAGTGCCTGACGCTCGCGGGGCAGGGCCTTGAAGGCCGGTTCCTGCAACTGCTTCTGGTCGTCGCTGATTTTCAGCACCCATTGCTGCTCGTCGCTATCCAGTGGCTTGGCGCGTTCCAGCAACTCGCGTTCACGGGACGGACGGTAGTCGATCTTCTCCACCAGACCCGCTTCTTTGACGGCCTTGACGGTGTCGGTGGGGATCGCCGTGAGCGGGAATTGCTCGGTCAGGCGCAGGCTCGGGCGCGCCACTTGCAGCAGCTCCAGCAGGCGATAGGAGCAGTTTTCATCAAAGAAGAAGTAGTCGAACTGGATCTGCTTGAGCTCCCACACGTGCTCGACCATGCGCTTGGTCTCGACTTCGGTGAGGTTCAGGCGGTATTCCCACAGGTCGCGGTTTTCGAGGCTGCGGTACTCCGAGAGCTTTTCCTGGTACGGCACCAGCGCGAACAGGCCGGGGTAGCCGCCCATCAGGCCTTTCCAGGCGTAGAGGATGCTGTTGTCGGAGCCTTCGATATAGGCGCCGAAGTTGATCGCGTAGCTCAGCAGCGCGGTGTTGTTGCTCTGCACGTCAGCCTGGTCGATACGCAGCAGGGTGTGACCGAACATCGACGACGGGCTGTTGAGGTAGGCCGCCGGGAAGATCATCACCGCGCTATGGGGCGCGACGTCTTTGAACCATTGGGTGAATTCTTTGCACTCCAGCGCGGGCAAGTCGGTGAGGTTCAACTGACTCTTGAGCCAGCGGGTACGTGCGGGGTAAACGCATTGGGCGTGCTTTTCGCCGAGGCTGGCCGGGGCGTACAGCGCCTCCACGGTGGCCTGCAGTTCCTGGTCCGGGTGGTGGGCGCCATCGGGGGCGAGGAAGAACTTTTTGTCGCTGACATAGCTGCGCCAGCCCTTGAGCTTGCCGGCTTCGTAATGGCCCAAAGACAGCCAGAACGGATCGTTGGCCAGTTGCTGCAAACGTTGATCATCAATATGCGGCGCCGCGTACAGCGGGGCGCAGGCGAAGAGTGCCAGCCAGGCAAAGCGTTTGAGCATAAGGGCAACTTAAGTCGGAAGTAGTGAGACCCAAAGGGGAGGCGGGCCCAAAAATAGAACCAAAAATAAAACCAGAAATAAAACCCGCGCCTCGAAAGGCGCGGGCCAGTCGAGCTTAAGCCTGGGTGGCGTATTTGGCCAGGCGGGTATCGCTTTTCAGTACAGCCAGGGTGTTGTTGTGCACGTCGTCGGCGGTCACGTCAGCTTTGCTGAAGATCTGCTGGAAGTGCTCGTGGGTCACGGCCGCGAAGTGCTCGCGATCTTCCGGTGCAACGCCCAGTACCACCGCGTAGGTGGTCAGCGCTTCGCCGTTGCCTTTGGCCATGTCTTCGGACAGCTCGTTCATCATGCCATTCATGGCAATCCAGGACTTGCCGCCGTAGGTCAGGGCGCTGTTGGTGCTGCAACCGTTGGTGCCCGAGGTCATGCCGAAGGTGGCGTTACCCGAGGTGCCGTTGGTGGTGGAAGCAAGGAAGTGAGCGGGAGTACCGCGCTGGCCTTCGAACAGCATGTTGCCCCAACCGCAGTTCGGGCCACCTGGCGATTCAGCCATTGCATTGAGGGAGACAACGGTGAAGAGAGTACCAAGAAGGATCCGTTTCATAGCTTTGTTCTCTTTGTGTGCAAACCAATGGACAAGGGTTCAGGCGCGTCGCAGCGCCCTAGGGGCCAGTTATTAGTCCAACCCGCGCAGTTTGGAGTTTAGGCACGTTCCTAGGGTTCCGTTATTTTTTATAAAACAATCCGTGTGGTTGTCGAGCGTGGCAGCGATTTTTTTGTAAGACGCATCCCCTGTCTATGCTTTCCCACAGGCTCGCCTTGCCAGAGCGCGTCAGCGAGAGCCAGAATGCCGTCATCTGCCCCGCCTGATGTAAGGAAGCCCGATGCCTGATCCTGTTGCTGCCAGCTTGCGTCTAGCGCCCGAAGCGCTGACTCGCCCTTTCTCCGCTGAACAGTTCAGCTTCTCGACCACCAATGATTTGGAGCCCTTTCGCGGTGTGCTTGGCCAGGAACGCGCAGTAGAAGCGTTGCAGTTCGGTGTGGCGATGCCACGCCCCGGTTACAACGTGTTTGTCATGGGCGAGCCCGGTACAGGCCGCTTTTCGTTCGTCAAACGCTACCTGAAAGCCGAAGGCAAACGCCTGCAGACCCCGGCGGACTGGGTCTACGTCAACAATTTTGACGAGCCGCGCGAACCGCGTGCCCTGGAATTGCCGGGCGGCGCTGCGGCGGCGTTCATCGCCGATATCAACGGCTTGGTCGACAACCTTGTCGCCACGTTCCCGGCCGTGTTCGAACACCCGACCTATCAACAGCGCAAAAGCGCCATCGACCGCGCCTTCAACCAGCGTTACGACAAGGCGTTGGACGTGATCGAGCGCCTGGCGCTGGAAAAAGACGTGGCGCTGTACCGCGACAGCTCCAACATCGCCTTCACGCCGATGCTCGACGGCAAGGCGCTGGACGAAGCCGAGTTCTCGCAACTGCCGGAAGTCGATCGCGAGCGCTTCCACACGGATATTTCCGAGCTGGAAGAGCGCCTTAACGAAGAACTGGCCAGCCTGCCGCAGTGGAAGCGTGAGTCCAACAACCAACTGCGCCAATTCAACGAAGAAACCATCACCCTGGCCCTGCAACCTTTGCTGGCGCCTCTGTCGGAAAAATACGCGGAAAACGCAGGCGTTTGCGGTTACCTGCAAGCCATGCAGGTCTACCTGCTGAAAACCGTGGTTGAGCAATTGGTCGACGACGCCAAGACCGACGCCCAGGCGCGCAAGCTGCTCGAAGAGCAATATTGCCCAAGCCTGGTGGTGGGCCATTCGGTCAATGGCGGCGCGCCGGTGGTGTTTGAGCCGCACCCGACCTACGACAACCTGTTCGGCCGTATCGAATACAGCACCGACCAAGGCGCGCTCTACACCACCTATCGCCAGTTGCGTCCGGGCGCGTTGCACCGTGCCAATGGCGGTTTCCTGATCCTGGAAGCCGAGAAAATGCTCAGCGAGCCGTTTGTGTGGGACGCGCTCAAGCGCTCCTTGCAGTCGCGCAAGCTGAAGATGGAGTCGCCGCTGGGCGAGCTGGGCCGCTTGGCCACCGTGACCCTCAACCCGCAGATGATCCCGTTGCAGGTCAAGGTCATCATCATCGGCTCGCGCCAGCTGTACTACGCGTTGCAGGACGCCGACCCGGACTTCCAGGAGATGTTCCGCGTGCTGGTGGACTTCGACGAAGACATCCCGATGGTCGACGAAAGCCTGGAACAGTTCGCCCAGTTGCTCAAAACCCGCACCTCGGAAGAAGGCATGGCGCCGTTGACCTCGGACGCGGTGGCGCGGTTGGCCACTTACAGCGCACGGTTGGCGGAACACCAAGGGCGTCTGTCGGCGCGCATTGGCGACTTGTTCCAACTGGTCAGCGAGGCGGACTTTATCCGCCACCTGGCGGGCGACGAGATGACTGATGCCGGCCATATCGAACGGGCGCTCAAGGCCAAGGCCACGCGCACCGGGCGTGTATCGGCGCGGATTCTCGACGACATGCTCGCCGGGGTCATCCTGATTGACACCGCCGGTGCGGCGGTCGGCAAGTGCAACGGGCTGACCGTGCTGGAAGTCGGTGATTCGGCGTTCGGCGTGCCGGCGCGGATTTCCGCCACGGTGTACCCGGGCGGCAGCGGCATTGTCGACATCGAGCGCGAAGTTAACCTCGGCCAGCCGATCCACTCCAAGGGCGTGATGATCCTCACCGGTTACCTGGGCAGTCGTTATGCCCAGGAATTCCCGCTGGCGATTTCGGCCAGTATCGCGTTGGAGCAGTCCTACGGTTACGTGGACGGTGACAGTGCGTCGTTGGGCGAGGCGTGTACCTTGATTTCGGCCTTGTCGAAAACGCCGCTCAAGCAGTGTTTTGCCATCACCGGCTCAATCAACCAGTTCGGTGAAGTGCAGGCGGTGGGTGGGGTCAACGAGAAGATCGAAGGCTTCTTCCGCCTCTGTGAAGCACGCGGCTTGACCGGCGAGCAGGGCGCAATCATCCCGCAGGCCAACGTGGCCACGCTGATGCTCGACGAGAAGGTGCTGCAAGCCGTGCGCGACGGGCAGTTCCATATCTATGCCGTGCGTCAGGCCGACGAGGCGCTGAGCCTGTTGGTGGGCGAGCCTGCCGGTGAGCCGGACGAAGAAGGGCAATTCCCCGAAGGCACAGTGAATGCGCGCGTGGTTGAGCGGTTGCGTGCGATCGCCGAGATGATCAGTGAGGATGATTTGAAGGAGGCGGAGAAGGAGCTGGCGCAGCAGGCGTTGGCGCAAACCCAGCCAACCTGATCTGCAGTTCGGAACGCGGTAAATGTGGGAGCTGGCTTGCCTGCGATAGCGGTGGGTTAGCCAGCAGAAGTGTCGGCTATGAGTCAGTCATCGCAGGCAAGCCAGCTCCCACATTGGATCGGTGGTGTTTCGTCACAAAATTGACTCCCATTTCAGGGACCAACGCCCGTTGGTCCCTACAACCTTGGTTTGTACTGGTTTTCTTCTATTCTGACTTTTAGGGATATCCACAGGAGTCGCAGGACAGAGACAGCCTCCCCGCGTGATTGAGGCTGAACACCGATCTACCGAGGGTCGCCGCCATGTCGCGCAACCTTTGCCTTACCCGCCAATGCCTGGGCCTGGTCACCCGTATCGAATGCTCCATTCGCCCGCTCGCGGGGGATAACGGCATGTGGACCTTATTGTTTGCTGCCGGCATGACCGGCGAGCAGCCGTCCACCATCAAGTCCCAAGGCCCGTTCCATGGGCCATTCGTGGCGGAAACCATTCTGGAGTCGATTGTGCAAAGCCTGACCTTGCACGGCTATGCGCTGGCCGATGACCCGCAGATCTGGTGCCTGCACCTGCAGGCCCATCTGCGACAACTTAACGGCGGGCGCTCGCACCCGGTCAGCGATACCCACCACTGATCGTTCCCACGCTCCGCGTGGGAATGCCGCCCCGGACGCTCCGCGTCCCGCAGCCAGCGCAGGTTCAAGCCGTGGGCAGGTGACGCGGAGCGTCACGGGATGCATTCCCACGCGGAGCGTGGGAACGATCGATAGCCTGACGTTGCATGGCTATGCGCTGCTGATGACCTGCAGATCTGCGACAACTCAACGGCGGGCGAGGGCGATTGGCGCTGTGATGATCGTTCCCACGCTCCGCGTGGGAATGCCGCCCCGGACGCTCCGCGTCCCGCAGCCAGCGCAGGTTCAAGCCGTGGGCAGGTGACGAGGAGCGTCACAGGATGCATTCCCACGCGGAGCGTGGGGACGATCGGCGGGGTTACTTGCTCTCGGGCTTATCCAGCTTGACCTCAAAACCGTATTGCACGGTGTTCAGTTCGGTGCGCTGGTAGCTTTCCAGGCTGGTGGGCTGGCCGTAGAAGTAATGCACATCAAACAGCGCCGTGCCGTATTCCTCGGCGCGGTGGCTCACGCCGAGGATTTCCTTGAGGTACTTGCCCGTGGCGTCCTTGGCGTAGAAGCGCCAGCTGTCGGCGGGGAATTCCTTTTGGTCGACGATCAGCGCGTTGTCCTTGAGCGACAGGCCTTTAGGCAGCTTGGCCACGTCTATCGTGTTTTTTTCGATGGTGGCCAAAAACAGCGGCACCGAGCCCACCACAAAGGCCGGGTTTTCCGGGAACAGGTTGAGGTCATAGGTGAGTGTGCCGCTGCCGGCGTTCAGCTCGAAGGCCTCGGTGGGCAGTTCAATCGGCTCGCCGCGCTCGCCTTTGTCGTCCGCCGTGAAGAAGGTGATGGGCGCGTCGCTGTTGTTGCGATCAGCACCGACCAGGTCGTCATTGAACGTGAACGGGTGGTCAAACACGATCTTTGCCGCGCTGGCGTCTTCGGTCGACTGGGTGATGGTCACGCTTTTTTTCAGCTGGTCCTCGGTCATGGCGGCGTCTTTAAGCCAACTGGCGGCGCTGTCGTCGTACACGGTGACCGGCATCGGCAGCGCTTGCACGCTGCTTTGCAGGCTGTTCTTGTCGAAGCGCTGCACCGGCAGGTCCAGGTCTTTGCGGGTGAGGGTGGCTTTGGAGAAGTCCAGTACATCGACCTGCAGGGTGTCGATCAGGCCATTGAAATACACCTTGGCGTAGTGGCTGCTCTGTTTGTGCTCGAAGGCTTTTTGTTCGTCGGTGAGTTGTTTTTCAAAGGCATCCGACCAGGCCTTCTGCTTTTGCATCTCGGCCAGTTGTTTCTCGTAGAACGCCACTTGCGCGGCATTTTCGTTGATTGAACCCGAGCGGGTCAGGTACTGCCCGGTGCTGTCGCGGGCCTGCACCAGCAATGGGTTGGGCGATTCATCGCCGACTTCCGGCGCCAGCGGTTCGCTGTTGGTCAGTTCAATCTCGGCGTAGTTTTTTTCAAGCAACAGCAGGTTGAGGGTGATATTGCCTTCGGTGCGCTTGTGGCCTACGTCTTTTTTCGACAGGTCGAAGGTCAGCACCTTGCCCGGCGCGACCACTTCAACCGAGCCTTTGAGGCTGACGGGCTGCGGCTGGCTCTTGTTGTCGGTCTCGACGCCTTCGATAAACGGGTAGGTCACGGTCAAGTCATCGGGGTTGGTCAGGTTGGAGCTGCTGGGGCTCAACTGGATACCCGGGTCGGTTTCCGACCATTCCGGCTGGAAGGGGATGACTTTATTGTTGCTCAAGGTCACCGACTGCCATTCCAGGCCGTGGGGGAAGGGGAACTGGTCGGGGCTGTTGAAGCTGAACGGGAATACCGGCTGCAAATCGGTCAGGTAGTCGGAGTGCGAGGCTTTGCGCAGCACGAACAGGCCGTTGATGTAGGTGTCGACCAAGGCTTGGGGCGTGGGGTAGTGCGTGAGCAGGGCCAGGGTATCTTCACCGTATTCGGCTTCGATGGGCTTGTTGGCGAGCTTGACGCGCGCCCGTTCCAGCAACAGCAGGGAGCCGCCGAGGTCGGCGATGGCATCTCTGAGTTTGGGGTCTTGAATGCTGTCCAGCGATTGTTCGAACTTTGCGGTTTTCTCTTCGAGAGTGGCCTGCTTCTGCTCTTCTTTCGGGGAGCAGCCACCAGCCATCAGCAACACCGCACACAGGCCAAGGGTGGCCAAAGGGGATCGCACATCCGTCATCTGAATCTTCCTGTCCGACATCATCGAGCCGAGTGAGAGGACTCGACACTAGCAGAAAAATTCTCTTACAGATGCCGTACAGATCAGTTTTCTCGTGGTTCCAGCTGTTTGGAGGCGGCTGGTATACTCGCGGCCATTTTTAGCCTGGCTGTGTGAGATCTGATGGAACGCTTTATCGAAAATACGATGTACGCCTCGCGCTGGCTGTTGGCGCCGATTTACCTGGGGCTTTCGTTGGGTCTGCTGATCCTGGCGCTGAAGTTTTTCCAGGAAATCATCCACGTCCTGCCCAACATCTTCACCATGTTGGAATCGGAAGTGATCCTGTTGCTGCTGTCGTTGATCGACATGGCGCTGGTCGGCGGTTTGCTGGTGATGGTGATGATTTCCGGCTACGAGAACTTCGTCTCGCAGCTGGATATCGATGAGAACAAAGAGAAGCTCAACTGGCTGGGCACCATGGACTCTTCGTCGCTGAAGATGAAAGTGGCGGCTTCCATCGTGGCGATTTCGTCCATCCACCTGCTGCGCATCTTCATGGACGCCAAGAACGTCGATCCGCAGCATTTGATGTGGTACGTGATCATCCACATGACCTTCGTGGTCTCGGCGTTTGCCATGGGTTACCTGGACAAGCTCACCAAGCACTGATGCCCCGCGTTAGCCTTACTGCGTCACAAAGTAGTAAGGCTGGCGGCCGATCTTCATTTCCTTGATCACGTTGACCTTCTCGCTCAACTGTTCGGTGCGGTCCAGCAACGCAATGTTGCCGGGCTTGGCGGTGAGGAAGCTGCGCAACTCGGCTTCGGTCTGCAGGATCGGCAAGTACGCCTGCAGATAGAACACGCTGGCCCCGGCGATACGCTCGTTAGGCTGGAACAGCACCACGTCCTTGCCTTCGGTTTGAAAGGCTTTGGCCTGGCTGATCACCGGCACGAACGACTCGCGTTTGTCGGCCTTTGGCGCGAACCAGAACGCGGCGCTCATATAGCTGAGGATGGCCAGGGTAAAAGCACCGACGATCACGCGCCGGTGGTAGCGGTAAATCGCCGGTTTGTGGGCTTTAAGCCATTCCAGCAACACCCCGGCATATTCCGCGGCCAGCACGGCGGCGGCTGGCGTGAGGGCCATCAAATAAACCGTGCGTTTACTCGACGCCAGGGTCAGCAGGGTGAACTGCGCCACCAGCCACACGCTGAAAAACAGGCGGTAGCGGTTGCGCACCAGGCTTTTGCGAAAGTGCCACAGGCCCAGGTACACCAGGATATTCCACGGCAAAAAGGCTTCGGGCAGCTTGGCGATGTAGTAGTAGATCGGTTCGTAATGCCCGGCCTCGACGAAGGAGCCGCTGAAGCGTCCTACGCTGTTGGTCCACAGCACTTCAGCCACCGCCTGCATACCGCCGCGCTGGAACAGGAAGCCCAGCCAGATCAACAGCGGCACCAGCGCCAGCAGCGTGAACAACGCCGGCTTGAGCCAGTCGCCGATGCGCAGGCGTTTATCCATCAGGCTGGTGCTGAGCAAATACACAAAAATCACAATGCCCGGCATCGCCAGGCCCAGCACGCCTTTGCTCAACGTGGCGATGACCATGCCGACGGTAAACATCGCCCAGGCCCAACCACTTGAGCCTTCGCGATCAGTCCGCACGGCCTGGTAGAACCCCAGCAGCGCTGTGGTCACGCCGAGGCTGAGCAATGAGTCCTCACCCACGCCGCGCACATTGCCCCAGTAACTGGCCATGGTCGCCAGGATCAGCGCGGCGCAGAACGCCAGGGTTTGCGGCCGCCCGAACTTGCGCAGCATCGCGTAAAACAGCATCACACTGAACAACCCGGCGAACGCCGACGCCAGGCGCACCGCCCAACTGGTGCCGCCAAACAGGCGAATGGCGCCAGCATCCAGCCACAGGCTCAGGGGTGGTTTTTCCAGGAAGGGTTCACGGAACAGGCGCGGGATCACCCAGTCATTGTCCAGGTGCATGGCCATGGCGATCCCGGCGACGCGGGCTTCGGTGGAGCCTTGCAGCTCATGGCTGCCAAGGGCGAAGAAGAACAACACAGCAACGAGAAGGAGCAGCAGAGGAACGGGACGCGTCATGGTTCTGGCTACCGAAGCAGGGGACCGCTCGGGGGAGCGGCCATGTTAATCGGTCAGTATATGTATCCGTTTCTTAACATTTCGTGAACGAGTGTGGGGTTTTTGTAAGGCTCGCCCAGCCCCGTATTCAAGGCAGTTTCAAGCTGGGCAGCGCCGCTTTGCCTGGCTCGGTGAGTACCGGCTCCAATTGCGCCCAGGTGAAGCTCAACTCATTGTCGCAGCCGTCGCCCGTGGCGCGTGTGGAGAGTTGCAAGCCTTGGGTGTTGAAGCTCAGGTCGAAGCTGTCGTAACTGGTGATTGCCGGGCAGCCCTCGTCGGTGGTGGTTTGTTTGGCCAGCCAGGCGCTGAAGGTGGCAGGCAACTTCACGTGCCCGGAGTAGACGTCATACCCTTGTTGTTGGCCACCGAGCCAGGTCCACGGGTCAACACGTTCGCCGGTTTGCAGGTTCCAGGAGTGCAGCCCCCAACTGATGCCCCGCGCGCCAGTGCCCGCCGCCCAGCGATAGAACTTTACGGTGATGAATTGCGATGACCAATACGTAGGCTCGACGTCGATTTCGCTGGTGTAGCCCGAGCCGTTTCGCCCGAGGTACTCACGACGCTCCTGGAAATAGTCCGCCTGCGCCTCATCGCTGACGGCCAGGGCGGCGAGTTGCTGGTTGATCTTCTGAATCGCCGGGCTGTCGCCTTCGAGCTTGATCGTGACCTGTGCGCCTTGGGCCTTGAGCAAATAAGCGTGGTTTTCGAAGCTTTTTTTCTCGGTCTTCACCGGCAGCGGCGCGGCTTCCATGGGCGCGTTGTAGGCGTCGCTGCCGCAGCCGTCGGTGCTGATGCGTTTCAAGGCCAGTGGCAGCGATTTGGCGTCCTTGGTTTTGCTCCAGGCGCCCGCGAGCGCATCGCCCTGGGGTTTGTCCAGCTTCCACAGCCCGGTATTGCCGGCTTCCACCCACGGTGCGTTGTCGCTGGCCTGGGTCAGTTGGATCGGTGTGAGAATGCGCTGGTAGTAGTAACTGCCCTGTTCGCCGTCGGCGCCGTTGAAACAGGCGGTGATGGCGGATTTACCCAGCGTGCCCTGCCACACGCCCGCGAGGTCGGCGGCGTTGGCGAGGAAGGGCGTGAAGGCGAGGGCGATGACGGCGAGGGGCTTGAGCACGGGTATCTGACTTCCGGTTGTCTGATAAAGGTCGTCAGGGTAATGGGAATGAGGTGTCTACGAAACCTGGGGCGATTCAAACACCTTCTTTTTAGATAAGGTAACTCTCGGTTTTTATATCCTTAGTCATTAAGAATATTGGTGCCTGGCAGGTTGGCAGGGTACTAATCGCTACTTTGCCCCTTGGCAGTTCGGGCGTTCTACTGCTGCTTAACCAAGGCCTGTCACCCATGGAAAGTCCGAGCATCGAATACACCGACAAACAGCGCTGGTTTGCCTTAACCAAGATCAATACCCTCTCGGCACTCTCGCAGATCGTGCAGATCGGCACCGTTACGCCGCTGCTTTCGCTGTCGCTGGAACAGCAAGGCGTGGAGCCGGCCAAGATCGGCGTGATCGTCAGCGCCTCGTGGCTGGCGATTCTGCTGCTGTACAAATGGGTGCCGCGCCTGCTCGCCCACCTGGGGCTGGTCAAGACCAACATCCTCAGTGCGGTGCTCACCGTTGGCGCATTGATCGGCATGACCTTGACTCACCACCTGGTGCTGATTTTTGCGCTGAATTTTGTCCTCGGTATCGGCCTGATCCTGCGCTGGATCGCCTGCGACACCTGGATCGTCGCCGTCGCTTCCAAAGACGAACGCGGCCGCGCGATTGGCGTACACGAAACCCTCATGGGCCTGGGCATCGCCGTCGGCCCGCTGCTACTGGTGGCCTTCGGCGTCGGCAGCGCCGCGCCATACTACGCCTGCGCCGTCATCGTCCTGCTCTCCGGCCTACTGGCACTCACCCTCAAACCCTACGACACCCAACCACAAACCCCGGCAGAAAAACGCCACGGCAAATTATTCAGCCTCATCCCCACCGCACTCTGCGGCGCATTTATCGCCGGCTTCGCCGAAACCTCATCCGTATCATTCCTGGCCAGCTACAGCCTCTCGGCCGGCTACCTGCTCACCGCCGCGACCCTGCTGATCTCCGTCTTCGGCATCGGCGGCACCCTGCTGCAACTGCCCATCGGCTGGATCGCCGACCGCAGCTCCTACAAAATCGGCCAACTGGTCTGCGGATTGATCCTGCTGCTAGGCACCCTCGCCATCCCATTCAGCCAGCCGCTTCCCTGGTTGGCGACGCTCATCGTATTCCTCTGGGGCGGCGCGATTGGCGGCATGAACACCCTGGCCGTGATCGAAGCGGGAGATAGGGTGGGGGAGCATCAGGTGTCTACGGCGATGACGGCGATTGCGATGTTTTATACGTTGGGGAGTGTGTTGGGGCCGATTGCTACGGGGGCGATGGTTTCTTATG
>NZ_WKDB01000057.1:0-39711 GCF_021606215.1 Pseudomonas sp. PA-5-4B
GTATTGCATTTGCAGTTTGCCGGCCTCGACGTCATCGGACACCACCGCAGCCACGCCTGGGGCCAGGGTTGGGCTATCCGGGCGGCGGTTGACGAACACCAGCGGGATTTTCGCAGCGGTGGCGGCCTTGATGATGTTGGCGGTCGAGGCGGTGTCCACCGGGTTGACGATAATCGCGTCGACCTTCTGGCTGATGAAGTTCTCGACCTGGCTCAGTTGTTTCACCACGTCGGCGCGGGCGTCTTCAAACTGCAATTGCACACCATCGCCCTTGGGATAGGACTTGGCTTGCTTGTCCATGTCTTCACGCAGGTAGGTCAGGAAGGTGTCATCAAAGGCGGACATGGTCACGCCAATCTTGAGGTCGGCGGCCGAGGCAACACCACTGGCCAGCAACATGGACAGGGCCAGCGCGGTAAAACGGATCGGGGTCTTCATGAACGGTCTGTCTCCACTTTCTTGTTGGTTTTTTGGACGTTGCGTTTATCAGCGCTCGGCGGGCAATCGAACCACCGGTGCCCCCGGGATGCAGCAGACCAGCGCGCCGTGGTTTTCGACACACAGCACATTAAGGAAGGAGAAGTAAAACGGCCGGGCGCGGGGCAGACCGCGTGGCGCTGAGGCAGGGCGTAAAACTCGCAGTACAGCGTTGAAGATTTTCATCTGACGGTACCTGGTTGTTTTTGATCTTGTTTTTGTTGAGCCGTGCGAATCGAGTTCGAACGTACTTTATGCAACCTGGAAAAGACTGTATTAGAAAATAATTTCCATATCAACCTGTTTTAGAATTTTATTCTATTTTTGTCGAAACCACCTGCTGGCGCTCGGCGCTGAGGCGTGCGGCGTCCAATATACGGGTGGTTTCCAGCGCGTCATAGGCGCTTACCGGCAATGGCCCCTGCCCTTGCACGGCCAGTTGCAACTGGCGATAGAACTGCGTCCAGCAGCCCTTCTCGGACGGCACTCGCTCGCGATCCTCGCCTTGCTCGAACCAGCCCCAGCGTCGATGCTCCTCGGCGCCCCAGTGCTCGCCTTCGGTTTTTGGCGACTTGCCGGCCATCAGCGCGTCTTCCTGGCCGTCCAGCCCATCGACGGTGTAACAACCCAGGGTGCCACTGACCCGAAAGCGCGGTGCCTGGCTGTTTTGCAGGGCGCTGCCCCACAGGTGCGAAATCACGCCATTGGTGTGGGTCAGGGAGACGAAAAAACCGTGATCAAGGGTGGGGTGTTGCGGCGTGAACTGCAATTGCGCAAACACCCGGTCCACTGGGCCGAACAATTGCAGCGCCTGGTCCACTAGATGGCTGCCCAGGTCACGCAGCCAGCCGCCGCCACTGGCATTGCCCACCGCTTGCGGGCTGTAGCGTTCGACGCGGGATTCAAAACGTGTGATCTCACCCAAGGCACCGGCGTCGATCAGTTTGCGCAGGGTCAGGTAATCCGAATCCCAGCGCCGGTTCTGGTAGACGCTGAGCAGCGAGCCCTGGCGCTCGGCGGCGATGATCAGCGCCTGGGCCTGTTCGGCGTTGCTGGCGAAGGGTTTGTCGCTGACCACCGCCACGCCGTGCTCGATGGCTTCCAGCACCAGCGCCGGGCGGCCTTTGAGGGTGGTGGAGATCACCAGCGCGTCGACACCGGCCTCGACGATCTGGCCGATGCTGTCAAAAGCCTTTACGCCCGGAAGGTCAGTACTCAATTGCTGGCGGCGCTCCGCTGAACGGGTCACCACACCAACAAAGGTCGCACCGGGCAAGGTTGCAATCAGCGGCGCATGAAAAAAGCGCCCTCCGTGGCCGTAGCCGACTAGTCCGATTCGCATAAGTTGTTTCCTTGTTGAATTGCAAACCCAATCAAGTGTGGGAGCTGGCTTGCCTGCGATAGCGTCGTGTCAGCCGATGAAGCTGTCACTGATAGACCGCCATCGCAGCGGTGCGACGATTCGACAAGCCAGCTCCCACACTGACTGCATTCCACCTGGCAGATTGTGATTAGCCGTAAAAGTGCGGACGCTCCGGCAAGCTCACTTTCACGATCTGCTCACTGTTCTGCGCCTCGATGCATGCATCCGCCGCCACCGCCGCTGCAAAACCGTCCCAGGCCGAAGGCCCGCCGACTTGGCCCGCACGCACGCTGTCGATAAACGCCTGCAACTCCACGTCGTAAGCCCCGATAAAGCGGTCCTTCCAGTCCATCAAAATGGCATTCGACAGCTTCGCGCCACTGCGCATTTGCACCTGCGAAGGCTCCGGCAGTTTGGCGATGCCGGTCTCCCCCACCACTTCACACTGGATGTCGTAGCCGTACTGGCAGTTCACGAACACTTCCACGTCGATGCGCGTGCCCTTGGCGGTTTCCAACAGCACGATCTGCGGGTCGCGCAGGTGGGCCAGGGCTTTGCTCGACTTGCGCGGGAACACCACCTGCACCGACACATAGTCATCGTTGAGCAACCAACGCAGCACATCCAGCTCGTGGATCAAGGTGTCAGTGATCGCCATATCCGTCTTGTAGTTCTCGCCCACCGTCGGGTTGCGGTGCGCGCAATGCAGCATCATCGGCTCGCCGATCTGGCCGCTGTCGATCACGGCCTTGAGGGCGCGATAACCTTCGTCATACGGGCGCATAAAGCCCACTTGCACCAGGCGCTTGCCGTAGGCCACTTCGGCGTCGACGATCTTGCGGCAGCCTTGCGCCGTCACCGCCAGCGGTTTTTCGCAGAACACCGGCTTGCCGGCGGCGATGGCGGCCAGCACGAACTCTTCGTGGCTCGGCCCCCAGGACGTGACGAGAATGGCTTCGACCTGTGGCGAGTTGATCAGCGCATGGCCATCGGCGTAGACCTCGGCGGCAAGCTTCAAATCAGCGACGACCTTGGCGGCTTGCTCAAGGTTGATGTCGGTTACCGCCACCACCTGGCTATTGAGCAAGGTCTGGCTGCAACGACGGATATGGTCACGGCCGATAGCGCCGGTGCCAATCACTCCAAGCTTTAACGACATACACAACTCCTCTTGTTATTAGTACTGCCGGGCCTTGGCCAGCTGTTCGTTGAGTTTTTTCGCGGCGGCATTCGTGCGTTCACTGGTGGACACCTGCGCCACGCCCACCCGCCACCACGACAGGTAGCCGTGGACCATGGTTTTGGGCAGTACCTTGATATCAATCAGCGTGGACACCGTTTGCGTGCGTGCATCGGCCAGCGCCGCCTGAAGCTGTTCGACGCTGCTGACCTTGTAGGTCTTGCAGCCATAGGCCGCCGCGCTCATGGCGAAATCCACCGGCACCAGGCCGCCGTCGAGCTTGCCGCTTTCGGGGTTACGAAAGCGGAACTCGGTGCCGAAGCTGTCCATGCCGTTGCCGATCTGCAGGTTGTTGATGCAGCCGAAGGCCATGTTGTCGAGCAGCACCACGTTGATCTTGCGCCGCTCCTGGATCGAGGTGGCCAGCTCCGAGTGCAGCATCATGTAAGAGCCATCGCCGACCAGCGCATACACTTCCTTGCTCGGCTCGGCCAGCTTCACACCGAGGGCGGCGTTGATCTCGTAGCCCATGCATGAATAGCCGTATTCGACGTGGTAGGTGTTGACGCCCTTGCTGCGCCAGGCGCGTTGCAAGTCGCCGGGCAGGCTGCCGGCGGCGGCGACGATGATCGCATCGTCCGCCAGGGTGTCGTTCAACACGCCGAGTACACGGCTCTGGGTCAGGCACGACCCGGTCAGCTCGATAAATTCGCGCAATACGGCGCGGTCCAGGTGGTCATCCACCTCCGGCACAAAATCGTCGCCGTGGTATTGCACCTGGTGCACGCGATCCACTTCCGCGTCCAACTGCGCCTTGGCATCGCGGACCTGCTCGCCCCAGCCGGCGCGGTAGTCGCCCAAGGCGTCAGCCAACGCCTCAAGGGCCACTTGCGCATCGGCCAGCACTTGCACGCCGTCAAGCTTCAACGCGTCGCACGGGCTGATATTGAGGTTAAGAAACTTCACCTCGGCATGCTTGAACAGCGACTTGGACGAGGTGGTGAAATCGGTATAACGCGTGCCGATGCCGATGATCAGGTCCGCCTCGGGCGCCAACAGGTTCGCCGCCAGGCAGCCGGTTTCGCCGATGCCACCGACGTTCAATGGGTGGCTGGACACCACTGCACTCTTGCCCGCCTGGGTTTCGGCGAAGGGAATCTCAAAACGCTCGGCAAACGCTTGCAGGGCCGCATTCGCGCCGGAATACTTCACACCGCCGCCACAGATGATCAGCGGCTTGCGCTTGCCCCGGAAGGCTGCCAGCGCATCGCCGATCATTGCCGCAGTGGCCGGACGCCGCTCAATACGGTGCACGCGTTTTTGCAGGAAATAATCCGGGTAGTCCCAGGCTTCGGCCTGCACATCCTGCGGCAGCGCCAGGGTCACGGCGCCGGTTTCCGCAGGGTCTGTGAGCACGCGCATGGCATGGATCGCCGCCGTCATCAGTTGCTCAGGGCGGTTGATACGGTCCCAGTATTTGCTCACCGAGCGGAAGGCATCGTTGGTGCTGATGCTCAGGTCGTGGAATTGCTCGATCTGTTGCAACACCGGGTCCGGCTGGCGGCTGGCGTACACATCACCGGGCAACAGCAGCAGCGGGATCCGGTTGGCCGTGGCGGTCGCCGCCGCGGTGAGCATATTCGCCGCGCCGGGGCCTACCGAGGCGGTGCATGCGTAGATCTTGCGACGCAAATGCTGCTTGGCGAAACCGATGGCGGCATGGGCCATGCCCTGCTCGTTACGACCCTGATGCACCACCAGGTCACCGCTGTCCTGCTCCAGCGCCTGGCCCAGGCCGAGCACATTGCCGTGGCCGAAAATCGTGAACACACCGGCGACAAACTTGCTCTGCACGCCGTCGACTTCGATGTATTGGTTATCCAGGAACTTCACCAGGGCCTGGGCCATGGTCAGTCTTGTTGTGGTCATCACTTGCACCTTGTGTGAATGCAATTGGGTTGATTAACACTGCTTCAATGTGGGAGCTGGCTTGCCTGCGATAGCAATGTGTCAGGCAATGTACCTTTCACTGATAGACCGCCATCGCAGCGGTGCGACGATTCGACAAGCCAGCTCCCACAGGTTAACCGGCGTCAGGTTCGGGGGTTTTGCAGGTGGGCGATACTGGCCCCAATGGCCTGCTGGATATCCGCCAACCCATGCACGCTTTCGGCAAACGGCTCAAACGACAGGTAACCGCCGTACCCGCTGCTGAGCAAGGTGTCGATCTGCGCGGCGTTGCCGAGGATATCGCCCTCGCCCACCAGCACGCGGTGGCCGTCACGAATCGAATTGAGCGGCGCTTCGGCGTCTTCTACCCCGGAGATATGCACCAGGCCGGTCAGTTGCGGGAAGAACTCCTGCTCGCTCGCCAGGTGGTGGTGGAAGGTGTCATGCACCAGGCGGAACACATCCAGGCCGCCAATCGACTGAATCGCGTCCACCGCCACGCGCTTGCGGCGCAGGGCACATTCTTCAAAGCCCAGCGGCTCGATAAACCCGAGGATGCCGTACTCGCGCAGGATCGGCGCCAGCTCGCTCAGCGCCGTGCGCAAACCGGCGGCACGCTGGGCCTCGTTGCGCGTATCGTCGCGCTCATTCAACGGGCACATCACCAAGCCCTGCGCGCCGCACTCACGGGCGTAGGTGGCGAGCTTGATGGCCTGGGTGCGACGCTCGTCATTCCACACATCAAACGGGTACAGCGCATTGATCGACAGCACCGTGATGCCCTGCACTGCGCACAACTCTCGCACGCGGCTGGCCGGGGTGCCGTATTCGATTTCATGGCCTTTAAGGTCGTTGCGGATCTCGATGGCATCGCACTTGAGGGCCGCGGCCAGCTGGATAAAGTCCGGCAGGGACAGGTTGGGGGCGACCATGCGGTTAAGGGCAAAACGTAGCGGCGACTTCATTGTTGTTGTTCTCCGTCCAAAACCGTTTAAAGGTCCAGCAGCCAGCTGTGCTGCGGGTCGTTATGGAAATGCCAGGCGCGTTTTGGCCCGGCCATCACGTTGAGGTAATACGATTCGTAGCCATACGGCACGCTGACCGGGTGATACCCCTTGGGCACCACCACCAGGTCGCTGTTCTCCACGGCCATGGCCTGGTCGATGCTGCGATCGTCGGTGTACACGCGCTGGAACACAAAGCCTTGCGGCGGGTTGATCTGGTGGTAATAGGTTTCTTCCAGAAAGCTCTGGTGCGGCAGGTCGTCGGTGTCGTGCTTGTGCGGCGGGTAGCTCGACGAGTGCCCGGACGGCGTGCGTACTTCCACCACCAGCAGCGAATGGGCCGGCTCGCTGTCAGGCAGGATGTCGCACACGTAGCGGGTGTTGGCGCCTTTGCCGCGCACGCTGCGCTTGCACTGCTCGGGGCGAATCAGGCGCGGTTCAAAGCCAGGCGCGCCGGGCGCGGCACAGACGGCAATCTGCACGTCGCTCAAGGCGGTAATCTGCGCATCGGTGCCGGGCGGCAGGTACGCGGCGAAGGGGGATTTGTCTTCGAACACCGACTGGCGGTCGCCAAGGTTCTGCCAATTGAAGCCTTCGCCTTCTATATTGACGCGCCCGCTGAGCAGCACCAGGCACAGCTCTTGATCCCCGGCGCTGACCGGCAGGGCTTCGCCCAGGCTCAGTCGATAGGCGGAAAAGCCCACGTACTCCAGGCGTCCTGCTTCCAGGGCCACCATGGTTTGCCCGCGTTTGCTGCTTTTGACCAACAAGCTCATCACTTAGTCCTCTCGTTGAGCAGCGCACGCAAGGTGTCGTAGCCTTTTTTGGCATAGATATAGCTGGGCGCCACGGCCGGATCCTGCTCCGCTTCGACCACCAGCCAGCCCTTGTAGTGGGCAGCCAGTAGCACATCGAGCAACTCGGCAAAATCGATGTCGCCATCGCCGGGCACGGTGAACGTGCCGTTGACGATGCAGTCAGGGAAGCTCCACATCTGGTTGCGCGCCAGTTGCACCACCGGCTTGCGCACGTCCTTGAAATGCACGTGGCAGACGCGGTCGATGTGTTTGCGCAGGACCTCGATGGGTTCGCCGCCGCCCATGTAGCAATGGCCCGAATCGAACAGCAGGCCGACTTCCGGGCCCGTTCTTTTCATAAGCTGGTCAATGTCTTCAGGGGATTCGACGTAGGCGCCCATATGGTGGTGATACGCCAGGCGCACACCTTGTGACAGGGTGAAACGCGCCAGCTCCGTGAGCTTGTCGGCGTAGTCCTGCCAGGCGTGCTCGCTGTGAAAACGCGGGCGTTCGATCAGGCGCACCTTCGAGCCCTGGATCGAGTCAGCGACTTCGCCGTATACCAGCACGTCAGCGCCATTGAGTTTAAGCAGCTCGACATGGCCGGCGATGGCTTGGATTTCTTCGGCCACCGAACGGCGCGCCAGGCGGCTGGAGTACCAGCCGGAGACCAGCGCCAGGTCATAGGGGCGCAGCACATCACCAACGCCTTTGGCGTCCTTGGGGAACTTGCCGTTGAGTTCGAAACCTTCGTAGCCGATCTCCTTGCCTTCGCTGAGCGCGGTGCTCAGCGGCGTTTCACCGCCGAGGGCCGGCAGGTCGTCGTTGCTCCAGGAGATCGGGTTGATGCCAATTCGGATTGCGGGCATGGCTGCACCTTTTATTGTTTTCAGATAGCACTGAGATCTGCTTTATGTGGGAGCTGGCTTGTGTGGGAGCTGGCTTGCCTGCGATGGCATCACCTCGGTTTCTTTGCTAGACCGAGGCGATACCATCGCGGGCAAGCCCGGCTCCCACACAAGCGGCTCCCACATTTGACCGTGTTTAATTTCTGGAACTGCGCCAGGCATTGATGAGCTGCTCGAACGTCTGCTGCACCTGCTCAATCAACCCTTCATCATCAATCTCCCCCGCCATCCACGCACGGCTTGGCTCCTGGAAGATTGTGCGGCCCACCGCGAACCCACGGCAGGTGGTGCTTTGGCTGGCTTGCTGAAAGCCATCGGCCAGAAACTGCGCCGAAGCATTCAGGCCCAGCAGCACCACGCCACGGCAGTACGGGTCACGCTCGTGGATCAGTTCGTCGAGCTTTTTCCAGTCTTCAGCCGACTGCGCCTCGATCTTCCACCACGCCGGATATATGCCCAGGTTGTACAGGCGCTTGAGGCTGCGATAGAGCACATCGGGATAGGTCGACGGGTGATCCTTGGGCGGCACGACTTCCAGCAGCAGTTCATGGCCGCTGACCAGGGACGCCTCGTACACCGCCTTGAGTTGCGCCTCCTGCTCCAGGCGCAGCATCGGCTCGTCGTCCGGGTGGAACTGCACCAGGCACTTGATGATTTGCTCCTGGGGCCAGGCAATCAGGTTACTGCCCACCGAGCGGCCGTGTTCAAACGCCAATGGCCGCGAGTTCTGCACCTCCACCGGGCGGGCGATCCACCAGCCACGGCCGCTGGCGGCATTCAGCGCATCCTGGCCGAAGCGCTGGTCGGCCAGCAGGCCCACATCGGCGTCGATGCCCTGCTGCGCCAGCTTGGTTTCCACACGTTCGATGGCCTGAATAAACAGCTGCTTGATGTCACTGATACGGCTCAGGTCCTGGCCGCCTTTTTGCGCCAGGTCCACCAGTTGCCAGCGGTGGTCGAAGGCAAACACAAACAACTGCTTCCAGGTTTTGCGCGGCACCGTGACGCGGTGCAGGCGTTGCAGGGTTACGTCCTGGTCCGGCCGGGTGATGGGCACCGGGCTGTTGAACAGGTAATCCAGTTCGGCGGGCGTGGGCATGGCCGGCGCGCAAGCGTGGCGGGACACGACCAGGCCGCCGCAGGCGTTGGCCAACTGGCTGCAACGCTCATCGCTGGCGTCATTGAGCCAGCCGCTGAGGAAGCCGGACATGAAGGCGTCACCAGCACCCAGTACATTGAGCACTTCAACCCGCACGCCGGGGTAAATCGCGCCGTCTTCCAGGCGCGCCGGGACGGCGCCGTGAATCACCGTGCAACCTTGCGGGCCGAGCTTGACCACCAGGGTCGCCGGGGTCAGTTCACGCACGGTGCGCAACGCGGTCAGCAGGTCTTCACTGCCACCGGCGATCAAGAACTCTTCTTCCGTGCCGACGATCAGGTCGAAACGCGGCAGGATGCTCTGCACATGCTGGCTGACGTTCTGGTCGGCGACAAACCGCGTTTCGCCATCCGCCTTGCCCGCCAGGCCCCACAGCACCGGGCGATAGTCGATATCCAGCACACGCTTGACGTTGTGCTTGGCGGCGTAATCCAGCGCCTGGATGCTGGCCTTGTACACGCCATCGGTGGAGAAATGTGTGCCGGTGATCAGCAAGGCTTTGCTGGAGGCGATAAAGGCCTCGCTGATGTCTTCGGCGCGCAGGGCCATGTCGGCGCAGTTTTCGCGGTAGAACACCAGCGGGAAGGTTTCGCGGTCTTTAAGCCCCAGCAATACCAGGGCGGTGAGGCGTTCCGGGTCGACCTTGATACCGCTCACATCACAGCCTTCACGGGCCAGGGATTCGAGCAGGAAACGGCCCATATGGTCATCGCCCACGCGGCTCAACATCGCCGACTTGAGGCCCAGCCGCGCCGTGCCGAAGGCGATGTTGGCGGAGGAACCGCCGAGGTACTTGGCAAAGCTGGACACGTCCTCAAGCCGCGCACCGACTTGCTGTGCATAGAGGTCGACGCCCAGGCGCCCGAGGCAAATCAGATCCAATTGACGCCCACTGGCAAAACGAGTCTGGCCCATGCTGGCTCCTGTTATTTTTATCAGCCTGCGTGGTGCCGCCGTGGTGACGGCACACGCTCTTGGTGCAAGCAGACTAGAACGTCCGGCGGCGGCAATCAATATTTATTCCATAATTATTTTTGTGGAATATTTTTTCCAATAAGCCAGCATAATGGCATGCCAGCCGCCGTGCATCGTTTCAGCAGCCCACGGGCGCCGTGATGCCGAGGTATTTTTTTGCGCCTACCCTGTAGACTTGCGTCACCCATCAGCGCATCAGACGAACACGCCAGAAGGATTGCCCATGTCCCGCACCGATCCCGAGACCACCCTGGAAGATACGATCGCCAGCCCTCCGATCAATGCCGAACGCCTGTTGCAGCTGATCACGGACGAATACGAAAGCCTGCCGCGCCAGCTCAAACGCATTGCCAGCTACATGAGCCAGCAGAGCGACCGCATCATGGTCGACCGCATCAGCGACATCGCCCGCGAATGCGAAGTGCACCCTTCGGCCATCGTGCGGTTTTCCCAGCGCTTCGGTTTCAGTGGGTTCAGCGAGATGCAGGCGCTGTTTCGCGAGGCCTACACCCACAAAACCACGCCGGTGCAGAACTACCAGCAGCGCATCCGCAGCATGATCGCCAACAAGTCGCAGAAGGCCAGCGGCGGCGACCTGGCGCGTGAGTGCGTGAATGCCACCCTCTCCGGCATCGAGCGCCTGGGGCTGGAACTGGATGATGTGGCGTTTGAGAAGGCGGTGGACCTGGTGGTCAACGCCGACAATATCTACGTGGTCGGCGTGCGCCGCTCGTTTGCCGTGGCCGATTACCTGGTCTACAACCTGCAGCACACCAACAAGCGCATCCACCTGATCTCGGGCCTGGGCGGCAGTTATCGCGAACAGATGCGCAGCGTGCGGGCCAACGACCTGGTGATTGCGATCAGCTTTACGCCCTACGGCAAAGAGACCCAGCATTGCCTGCGCATCGCCCAGCATCATCAGGCCAAGACCTTGATCATCACCGACAGCAACCTGTCGCCCCTGGCCAAGCGGGCGAACGCGGTGTTGTTGGTGAATGAGGGTTCGTCGTTTGCCTTCCGCTCCTTGAGCGCCACGTTGTGCCTGTGCCAGGCGTTGTTTATTGCCGTGGCGTATCGGTTGGAATTGAAGGTGGATGAGATTCATGAGCAGGTCGGGTTTGACGACTGACGTGCCGATACTGAACGTTCGTTCCCACGCTCCGCGTGGAAATGCCTCCTGTGACGCTCCGCGTCACGACTCTTCAAAGCAGACGCGGAGCGTCCAGGGCTGCATTCCCACGCAGAGCGTGGGAACGATCACACTCGGTGTGTCTGATACATCGAGGTGATGCTATCGCAGGCAAGCCAGCTCCCACATTTTGTTCAGCGCTTGGCTTTTGGGCGGCGCATCAGTTGGTAGGCTGCCGGAATCACAAACAGCGACAGCAACGGCGCCGTCAACATCCCACCAATCATCGGCGCAGCAATGCGGCTCATGACTTCGCTGCCAGTCCCACCTCCAAGCAGAATCGGCAACAACCCGGCGATGATAACGGCCACGGTCATCGCCTTGGGCCTCACCCGCAACACCGCCCCCTCAGTAATGGCCGCCAGCAAATCACCATCCTTACGCTCAGCCCAGGCGTTTTTCAGGTACAACAGCATGATCACCCCAAACTCAGCCGACACCCCCGCCAGCGCAATAAACCCCACGCCCGTGGCCACCGACAAATTGAAGCCCAGCCAGTAGAGCAACCACACACCGCCAGTCAGTGCGAACGGTAAGGTGCCCAGAATCAGCACCGCCTCATCCACGCGGCGAAAGGTCAGGTACAGCAGCACAAAGATGATCAGCAAGGTAGCCGGCACCACCAGCTTCAGGCGCTCATTGGCCCGCTCCAGAAACTCGAACTGCCCCGAATAACTGAGGCTCATGCCCGGCTGCAAGTGCACCTGCTGCTCAATCGCCGCACGCAAGTCCTTCACCACTGAAGCCAGGTCACGGTCACGCACGTCGATATACACCCAGCCGGAAGGCCGTGCGTTTTCGCTTTTGAGCATCGGCGGGCCGTCACTGATCTTGAGCCTGGCCACCGTGCCGAGGGTGATCTGGCTGCCCTGCGGCGTGTAGATCGGCAGGCTGCCCAGCGCCTGCAGCGAGTCGCGCCACGCCTTGGGGTAACGCAGGCTGATGGGAAAACGGGCCAGGCCTTCGACCGTTTCGCCAATGGTTTCACCGCCAATCGCGCCCGCCACAATCGACTGCACATCGGCGATATTCAGCCCATATTGCGCAGCGGCCGAACGGTCGATATCCACGTCGATATAGCGCCCGCCGGTCAACCGCTCAGCCAGTGCCGAACTCACACCGGGCACGGTCCTGGCAACCTTCTCCACAGCCTGGGTCACCGCGTCGATCTGCATCAGGCTGGCGCCCGCGACCTTCACACCAATCGGGCTTTTGACGCCGGTGGCGAGCATGTCGATGCGGTTGCGGATCGGCGGGATCCAGATATTGGTCAGGCCCGGCACCTGCACCACACGGTCCAGCTCCTTCACCAGTTTTTCCGGGGTCATGCCGGGGCGCCATTGGTCCTTGGGCTTGAACTCAATCGTGGTTTCAAACATCTCCAGCGGTGCCGGGTCGGTGGCGGTTTCGGCGCGACCGGCCTTGCCGAACACGTGCGCCACTTCCGGTACGGTCTTGATCAGCCGGTCAGTACGTTGCAGCAACTCACCGGCGGTTTGCGTCGACAGCCCCGGCAGCGCCGACGGCATGTAGAGCAAGTCGCCCTCGTCCAGCGGCGGCAGGAACTCACCACCAAGTTTCGTCACCGGCCACAGCGCGCTCGCCACCATCAGCAGCGCCACCAGCAAGGTCAGGCGCGGCCAGCGCAGTACCGCATCGAGGGCCGGCTGGTAGAGTTTGATCAAGCCACGATTGAGCGGGTTGCGCTGCTCATCGGGAATGCGCCCGCGAATCCAGTAGCCCATCAACACCGGGACCAAGGTCACCGACAACCCGGCCGCTGCCGCCATGGCGTAGGTCTTGGTGTAAGCCAACGGGCCGAACAGCCGGCCTTCCTGGGCTTGCAACGTGAACACCGGAATAAACGACAACGTGATGATCAGCAGGCAGAAAAACAGCGCAGGCCCTACTTCCACCGCCGCGTCGGTCATGACCCTCCAGTGGTCCTCACCTTTCAGTTCCCGGCCAGGATTGGCGTGGTGCCAGGCCTCGATTTTCTTGTGGGCGTTTTCAATCATCACCACCGCCGCATCCACCATTGCGCCGATGGCAATCGCGATGCCGCCGAGCGACATGATGTTGGCGTTGATGCCCTGAAAGCGCATGACGATAAAGGCGATCAATACGCCCACCGGCAGCGAAATAATCGCCACCAGAGATGAACGCAGGTGCCAGAGAAAAATCCCGCACACCAGCGCCACCACCAAAAACTCCTCCAACAGCTTGTGGCTGAGGTTATCCACGGCGCGGTCGATCAACTTGCTGCGATCGTAGGTGGTGACAATATCCACGCCGGGCGGCAGGCTGCTTTTCAGTTGTTCCAGCTTGGTCTTGACCGCTGCAATGGCCTCACGCGCATTTTTGCCGCTGCGCAGGATCACCACGCCGCCGACGGCTTCGCCCTCGCCGTCCAGCTCACTGATGCCCCGACGCAGGTCCGGGCCAAGTTGAATGTTTGCCACGTCGCCAAGGCTCACCGGCACGTTGTTGGTGCCGAGCCGCAGGGGAATCGCGCGAAAATCCGCCAGGGTTTTCAGGTAGCCGGAGGCGCGCACCACGTATTCGGACTCGCCCATGTTCAGCACCGAGCCGCCGGTTTCCTGGTTGGCCTTGTCGATAGCCTCTTTGACCTGCGCCTGGGTAACGCCGCGACTCGCCATGGCCAGCGGGTCGAGCTGTACCTGGTACTGCTTGACCTGGCCGCCGATGGTCGCCACTTCGGCCACATTCGGCAGGGTCTTGAGTTCGAACTTGAGGAACCAGTCCTGCAGCGCACGCAGTTGCGCCAAGTCCTGCTGGCCGCTGCGGTCCACCAAGGCGTACTGGTAGATCCAGCCCACCCCGGTGGCGTCCGGCCCCAACGATGGCTTGGCCGATGCGGGCAGCCGCGCCTGCAATTGGCTGAGGTATTCCAGCACCCGCGAGCGCGCCCAATACAGGTCAGTGCCTTCGTCGAACAGCACGTACACATAGCTGTCGCCGAAGAACGAAAAACCGCGCACGGTCTTGGCGCCCGGTACCGACAGCATGGTGGTGGTCATCGGGTAAGTGACCTGGTTTTCGACAATTTGCGGCGCCTGGCCCGGGTACGGCGTGCGGATGATCACCTGCACATCCGAGAGGTCCGGCAAGGCATCCACCGGCGTATTTTGCACCGCCCACACGCCCCACGCGGTGATGAACAAGGTCGCGAGCAGCACCAGAAACCGGTTGGCCACCGACCAGCGAATCAGCAAGGCGATCATGGCTGGGATCCTGGCTGCATGCTCATGCCCGACATGTCGGATGTTGGCGCGGTTATGCCGCTTAAACTGGCTTCGGAATCGAGCAGGAATTGGCCGGAGGCGACCACCTGCTGGCCTTCTTGCAAGCCGCCGAGGATCACGGTTTGGTCCTGATTTTCTACGCCCACTTCAACCTCTACCGGGCGATAGCGCCCGCCCTCCTCGGCCAGCATCACCAGCACGCGCTTGCCGGTGCGGATCAAGGCTTCACTGGGCACTTGCAACACCGCTTGCCCGCTGGTTTGCGCCAGGCGCACCTGCGCGGTCATGCCGGGACGCAGGTTGCCGTCGGGGTTGGGCAACTCGACACGCACTTGCACAGTACGGCTGTCCATGGCGGTGGCCGGCAAAATCGCGCTGATGGTGCCGTCGACGGTTTTGCCCGGCAAACCGACAAAACGGCTCTGCACGGTTTGCCCCACGGCCAAGGTCGAGCCTTGGGCTTCGGGCACGGCAACCTGCAGCCACACCTGATCCAGGCCATTGATACGCGCCAGGGGCTGCCCTGCCGCCAGCGTCATGCCTTCGCGCACCTCCAAACTTTGCAGGGCGCCGCTCAACGGGCTGGTGACGGTCAACACCGACTGCACCCGGCCGCTGCGCTCCATCTGCTGGATCAACCCGGTCGGCATGCCGCTCAGACGCAACCGTTGCCGGGCTGCCGCGATCAACCCACTGTCGCCGCTGTGGCGCAGGCTCAGAAATTCTTCCTGGGCCGTCGCCCATTCGGGGATCAACAGGTCTGCCAACGGCGCGCCGGCCTTGAGCACATCACCCGGTGCCCGCGCATAGACGCGCTCGACGAACCCGGCAGCCCGCGCCTGTACCACCGCCACATCACGGTCGTTGAACGCGAGGATGCCCGACAGCTCCAGGGTCGACATCAGCACACCCCGGCTGACGCTCGCCAGGCGCACGCCGATGTTCTGGGTTTGCCGTGGGTCAATCTGCACTGCCGGCGTATCCGCAGCCGCCGTGCCTTCGGCATAACGCGGCACCAGTTGCATGTCCATAAACGGTGACTTGCCGGGTTTATCGAACTTCTGCTGCGGGTACATCGGGTCGTACCAGTACAGCGCCGGTTTGTCGTCCTTGGGTGCAACAGACGCCACCGAGTGAAATTGCGCCAGCCCATAGCCCGCGCCCAGACCCAGCAGCACCAGTGCTGCGACAATTGGATTATTCATGACTGGGTTCCCCGTAAGCGAAATACAGCTGGGCGCCGATCAGGGCGCGCTGTTCGATGGCATCAATCTGTTTGAAGCGGGCCTCGACAAGCTCACGGCGAGCGCCGACCACCGTGAGCAAATCGCCCTTGCCGGCGCGATAACCGGCCAGGCTGAGGGTGACTTTTTCTTCGGCCAGCGGCACCAGGCTGTCCTGGCTGCGCTGCACGGCGCGGTCCAGGCGCTGGTAAACCGCCAGGTCGTCGTCGAGCATCTGCGTGTGTTCGCGGGTGGCGGCTTCGCGTTCGGCGTCGAGTTGGTCCAACTCGGCCTGCTTGGCCGCGATGCCTGGGTTTTGTCGGCGACCGGGAAAGATCGGCAGGTCAAAACTCAATTGCAGCGTGACCATGTCGCCGTACTCACGGCTGCGGTGCCCGTAGTCGACTTCCCAGCTCCAGTCCGAGGTCTTTTGCGCCTTGGCCTCCTGCACGCGCGCCTGAGCCTCGCGGCTGCGCGGCACGAAGGCTTGCAGTTCGGGGTGTTGATGCAGGTTGTGGCTGTAGCCGTGGCTGTCGATGCTCCAATTGGGTAACTGGCCGCTGGGGGCTTGATTGGCGGCGGCGCCGATCCAGCGCTTGAGGGCGGCGCGGGCCTGGGCACGTTGCTGGGTCAGCTCGTCCTCACGGCCCGCCAATTCGGCGGCTTCCTGTTTGGGAATCACCGCATCGGACGCCTGGCCGCGCCCGCCGGCCAACTGCGCGCGCACGCTGTCTTGCAGCAGGCGGTTCTGCTGATAGAAGTCTTTGAACAAGGCCTCTTTGCGCTCCACTGCGTAAGCACGGATCCACGCCTGGGCGGTGGCCTGGCGCACGTTAAGGCGCTCGATGCGCCCTTCGGCGGCGGTGCGTTCTATGGTTGCATCAGCCAGCTCGACCCGGGCTTTGCGCTTGTCGCGGCTGGGCACCTGTTGCTGCAGGCCGACCATTTGTTGCGTCATGTCATCGCCATACAACGTGCCGCGATTCGGCCCGCCGATGGGAAAATTCTGCAGGCCCACCAGCAGTTTCGGGTCGGGCAATTCGCCGGCCGGAATCGCCGCGTGTGTCGCGGCTTGCAGCTTGGCGGACTCGGCCACCAGCGAAGGCGCGTTGTTCTGCGCCAGGCGCAGGGCCTCATCCAGGGTCAGCGCCGAGGCGAGCGCCGGCCACACCAGCACGCCCACCACCAGGGCGCGCACATAGAGGGAATTCATCGTAAAGATTCCTGATCTGTTCCACTGCTCGCCGCGTTATGCGGCCCACAGCAAGGCCATCCCGCAGTAGGGATGGATGTTCAGATGCAACAGGAATCAGCTACGCGGTGGGCGCCAGACGCCGGAGGGCGTGCGGTCGGGGATAAAATCAGATGTGTGGCCGATGGCCAAAGGATGAGCGCGTGCCAGCGGTGCCTTGAGCACCGCCAGGGACAATTGCAGCAGGCCGCCGGTCTTGCATTCCTGGCCCGGCTTGCAGACTTTGCCGTGATCAAAGCCGTCCTGGCAGCAGTCGGGGCTCATGTCGGTCATCACCTGCATGTCTGCCATCTTCATCGGGCACGGCTCGGTGCTCGACGGCACTCCCGCCATCCCGGTCAGGGGAAGCGTGAGGCTTAACAGCATGACCAGGATTAAACGCAGGAGGCGGCTCATGGGGCGCGAGTCTAGCCAAGGGGCGGTTAAGCCGCCATTAACAATTTCGTGAGAACTCGGCCGTGAAAGCGAATCTGCGCCAGGGTCAGCGCGGTGTAGCCGATGATCACCGCAGACGGCAGGCTGGCCTCGTCACAGAACTTGCCCAACGGCTGCAAAGTCAGGCCGACGGCGGCAGCGCGGCTACAAAAATCCGCCTCGCAGACGCCTGCCGGCAACCACAGCACAAAATGCAACCCGGCCTGCTGGCCGCTGACCGTGCAGCCGTCCGGCAGACAGGCGAGCAACGCATCGCGGCGCGCCTGATAGGCTTGGCGGGAAGCGCGCAAATGCCGCACGAACGCACCACTGCCCAGGAATTCGACCAGGCCCAATTGATCCGTGGCGCCCACCGAATGCCCGGTCAATTGTGAAGTGTGCAATAACGCGGGCCGCAGCGCCCTGGGCACCACCATGAAACCCACACGCAAGCCGGGAAACAGGTTCTTGTTGAAGCTGCCGCAATAGATTACCCGGTCGCCGGAATCGAGGGATTTGAGCGCGGCCAGCGGCGCGCTGTTGTAGTTGTATTCGCTGTCGTAATCGTCTTCGACCACCCAGGCGTCAGCGCGTGCGGCCCAGTCCAGCAATGCCAGGCGGCGCGAGACCGACAAGGTCATGCCCAAGGGCGCCTGGTGGGCAGGCGACACGTAAGCCAACCGCGCCGTGGCTGGGAGTTGGTCGGTGTCGAGGCCTTCGGCGGTGACCGGGATCGATTGAACCTGCGCGCCAGCCAGGCTGAACAGGCGCCGCGCAGGCTTATAGCCTGGGTCTTCGACGCATGCCGTGTCGCCGGGTTTGAGCAGCGTGCGCGCGATCAGGTCGAGGGCGTGACGAATGCCCGTGGTGACAATCACCTCATCCGCCTCACAGTGCATGCCGCGGTAACTGCGCAGGTAGTCGGCGATTTGCTCGCGCAACGCCGGTAACCCGGCCGGGTGCGCGGCCTCCAGCGCACCCGGCCCCGCCGACAGCAAGCCACGGGAAATACAGCGTGCCCAGGTTTTCAAGTCGAACAGACTGGCATCCGGGCGCCGGGCCACAAAAGGCACGTGGCTTTGCACGCCGGCGTCGGGCTGATCAGGCACGGCCAGGCGGCGCGGTTTGCTGCTCGGCGCCGGAGCCGCGATAAACTCCTCGGGGATCACTGCACTCACCCGCGTGCCGGAGCCCGCCACGCGCTCGACATACCCCTCGCTGTGCAAGCGCTCGAACGCCGCCTCCAGGGTGCCACGCGACACCAGCCAGCGTTCGGCCAGGTTGCGGGTCGAGGGCAAGCGGCTGCCCACCGGCAACTGGCGATTGAGGATGGCGGCGCGCAACGCGTCATAGGCGCCCTGCTGCTTGCTGGCGTCCAGCGTATCCGGGCGCGGCAAGTCCAAGATGGCGGCGGTTTTTCCTCGGCGCATAAGTGGTCCAGTGTTTTAAGCCATAAGCGGCTCAAAGAATTAAACCACAAAGTCGTTAGAGTTCAGGCTCTACTCGTTAGCAAAGAAGCTTCCCATGACTCAACGCGCCCTCTCCACCAGGTTCTGGCTGGTCCTGCTGACCGTGCTGATCGCCCTGCCCCGCCTCACGCTCGACCTGCATCTGCCAGCCTTGCCCGCCATGGCCGACTACTTCCACAGCAGCGACAGCCAACTGCAACTGACCCTCACGCTGTACACCCTGGGCTCGGCGATTTCCCTGCTGGTCAGCGGCCCGTTGACCGACCGCTTCGGCCGGCGCCCGGTCTTGCTGGCCGGGCTGCTGCTGTACGTGGTGGCGACGGTGACCTGCGCCCAGGCCAACAGCCTCGGCGTGCTGGTGATCGCCCGGCTGTTCCAGGCCCTAGGCGGTTGCTGTACCACGGTGATCGGTCGGGTGATCGTGCGCGATTACTTCGACCGCCACGAACAAGCGCGTCTGCTCGGCCTGATCTCCATGGCCATGGCCATCTCGCCGATGGCCGCGCCAGTGCTTGGCAGCCTGATGCTGCCCTTGATCAACTGGCGTGGCTTGTTTGTGCTGCTGGCCGTGATCGGCGCCGTGCTGTGCCTGGTGGTTTACCGCCGCCTGCCGGAAACCCGCCCGACCGAAGTTGCCGCTGCGCCGCCGAGCAACCTGCTGCGCGTGTATGGCCAACTGCTGCGCGACCGCTATTTCCTGCGGTACGCCTTGGCCATCGGCTGTGTGTACAGCACGTATTTTCCGTTTATCAGCGAGTCGTCTTCGCTGTTGCAGCGCGGCTACCAACTGACGGCTACGGAATACGCGCTGGTATTCGCCGCGACGATCAGCGGCTACATGCTCGGGGCGAACCTGTTTCGCCGTTTGGTATTGCGCTTCGAGCCCGACCGCTTGATCAACGCTGGTATCGGCCTGAATGTGCTGGGCAGCTTTTTGCTGGCGATGGCGACCCTCGCGCTGCCGGGAGAATGGCTGGCGATTGTGCTGCCGATGGTGGTGATCATGGTGTCGGTGGGGATGGTGATTCCGGCCTGCCAGCTGTCGGTGCTGCAGCCCTATGGCGCGATTGCGGGGACGGCGTCGGGGTTGTTCTTTTTTATCCAGATGATCCTGACGGCGGTGAGCAGCTGGGTGACGGGGTTGTTGTCGGATGGCACTTCACTGCCCTTGGTGATCATGACCGCAGCGGCGAGCGCGCTTCTTATCACAAGCTGGCTGACATTACACAAAACCAAATGTGGGAGCGGCGGTGCGACGACTCGACTTACCCGCGATAGCGGTGTGTCAGTTAGATAAACCATCAACTTACACTCCGTCATCGCGGGCAAGTCGAGTCGTCGCACCGCCGCTCCCACAGTTAACCTGAATCAGTGCATGAAAATCGCGATCAGGATGATCACCGGAATCGGCACGCCGAGGAACCACAGTAGTAATGAGCGCATGATGTTCTCCTTGAATTAACGAACGTAGTTTTCGGTTTCGACGTACACCACAGCATCCCGACGACGACCGCCGAAGGTTGCTGCGAAGCTGGCAAAGAACGCGCCGATCAACAGGGCCACAAAGGTCCACAGCGAGGTGTAGGCAGCGACTTTGGCGGCAGTATCGGCCGCTTGCTTGGCTTTGAGCTTGGCATCGTCAATGGCTTTACGGGCTTCGCCGTAGACCTTGTCGATACGCGCTTCGGCGTCGGCCTGGCTGAGGTTGGTGCGCTGGCTGATCAACTGGGCCAGGTAGGTACGGTCCTCCGGTGCCAATTGGCCGTCGTTGCTCAGGGTGCGGGTGAGGATGCGTGCGACCACGCCGTGTACCGCGTCATCGCTGACGGCAGCTGGGCGGTCATCGCGGAACAGGCTGTCGACGTAGTAGTCGAAGTCGCCGCTGTTGGCGCCCTTGGCTGCGCTACCGGCGGCCTGGCTGATGCCGCTGGCGGCACCTGCTGCGACACTGGCACCGGCTTTCACGCCGCCACTGACCACGCTGCTGACCGAACCGACCACCAGTACCGCGGTGACCAGGGTTGCGACGGCCCAGGCGAGGAAACCATGGGCCGTGTCGCGAAAGTACACTTCATCGCCATGCATATTCGCCCACTTCACACGCAACCGGCCGGCAATGTAACCGCCCAGGCCCGAAGCGACGATTTGGGTGAATGCCAGCCAGATAATCGTGGAAATACCCAGCCCCTTGGCGCTCATGCCGCTGTCGGCCCACGGCGACACCGCCGAAAAGCCCAGGCCGAAGCCCAACAGCACCAGGATAAGCGACAGTGCAGCCGCCGCAGCGGCCCCGGCAAAGATTGCGCCCCAGGAAACCCCAGAGCGCGCGCTTGACTCTTGCAGCGTGGATGACGATGTGATCATTGTTGTTTTGCTCCCGGCAGGAAAAATAGTGTTACAAGTCTCAAAAGGGACAGTGCAGGCAGCGTGCCAGCCGGGCCAAAAATTAAAATCATGTTATTTCAACGAGTTAAGTAATTTGAACTTCGCAGGACCGTGCAACTTGCAAGAAACAGCAGTGGCGGGCGTGCTTTATGCAATCTCCCTGCAAACCCGCTCACTGTGGGAGCTGGCTTGCCTGCGATAGCGGTCTTCCAGGTTGATATTTTGTCTCTGACACACCGCTATCGCAGGCAAGCCAGCTCCCACAATGATTGTGTGCAACCCGGATATTTGTGGTGGTTTTGCCAAGATGAAGTTTAATTTAGGAAACATTCAGCTACTTCTTGGCAAAATGACCCCACTTCTAGTGTGAATCGCTCACCAGGTAATCCTATGACCCGTATTTTGACCATCGAGGATGACGCCGTAACGGCCCGCGAGATCGTCGCCGAGCTGAGTAGCCATGGACTGGACGTGGATTGGGTGGACAACGGCCGCGAAGGCCTGGTCCGCGCTGTGAGTGGTGATTACGATCTGATCACCCTCGACCGGATGCTGCCGGAGCTGGATGGCCTGGCCATCGTCACGACCCTGCGCACCATCGGGGTGTCGACGCCGATCTTGATGATCAGCGCCCTCTCCGATGTCGACGAACGCGTGCGCGGCCTGCGGGCCGGTGGTGATGACTACTTGACCAAGCCGTTCGCCTCCGACGAAATGGCTGCCCGTGTCGAAGTCCTGCTGCGGCGCAAAAGCACGGTCAAGGAGTTCGAAACCGCCCTGCGCGTGGCCGACCTGGAACTGAACCTGATCAGCCGCGAAGCCAGCCGTGCCGAGCAGCCGCTGAGCCTGCTGCCCACCGAATACAAACTGCTTGAGTTTCTGATGCGCAACACCGGGCAGATCCTGTCGCGGATGATGATCTTCGAGGAAGTCTGGGGTTATCACTTCGACCCGGGCACCAACCTGATCGATGTGCATATCGGTCGCCTGCGCAAGAAAATCGATCCACCGGGCCTCACACCGCTGATCCGCACGGTACGAGGTTCCGGTTATGTCATTGCTGAACCCCTCTAAGGGCTGGCGCTCCTCCAGCAGCCGCTTGCTGGCGCTCTACAGTTCGCTGTTCGTGGCCTGGAGTTGCATCCTCATGGGGGTGCTGTATTTCGAAGTGTCGGGTTACCTGGGCGACCTGTCCCGCCACTCGTTGATGCAGCGCCAGCACTTGTTTCAGCGTTTCGACGGCGAAGAACTGGTGGAAGCCCTGACCACCAGCATGACCTTCGACATGAAGGGCGTGGACGCCTATGGCCTGTTCGATGAGCAATTTCGCCCCCTGAGCGGGCCGATTCGCGCCGTGCCGCCGGACTTGCCGCTGGACGGCAAGATCCACGCGCTGGCCAATTGCGTCGAGTCCGACGACCCCAAACTGCCCAAAGACAGCTGCGACGCCGTCGCCACCCACACCGAAGACGGCCGCTGGCTGGTGCTGGTGCGAGCCAACGGTTCGCTGTTCGGCGTCACCCGGATCATCTGGCATGCGCTGCTGTGGGCGCTGTCGTTGACGATTATTCCCGGCGCGGCCGGTTGGCATTTGCTGCGCCGCCGCCCGCTGCGGCGTATTCGCGGGATCCAGGCCAGCGCCGAGGCTATCGTCGCCGGCGACCTGACCCACCGTTTGCCGCTGTCGAATCGCCGTGATGAGCTGGACATGCTCGCGGCCATCGTCAACGCCATGCTCGACCGCATCGAGAAGCTGATGAACGAGGTCAAGGGCGTGTGCGACAACATTGCCCACGACCTGCGCACTCCGCTGACACGCTTGCGCGCGCAGCTTTACCGCATCAAGCAGGAAGCCGAGGAAAACTCGGTGTACGCGGTGAAGCTCGACGACGCCATCGCCGAGACCGACACGCTGATGGCGCGCTTTCGCGGGCTATTGCGCATCTCGGAGCTGGAAGACCACCAGCGCCGCTCGGGTTTCCTGGTAATGGACCCGTTGCCACTGCTGCGCGAGCTGCATGACTTTTATCTGCCGTTGGCCGAGGAAGGCGAATTGCAGTTGCGCCTCGAAGTGCCCGAAGCGCTGCCGTGGATCACCGGCGACCGTGCGCTGCTGTTCGAAGCCTTGGCCAACCTGCTGAGCAACTCGATCAAGTTCTCGCCCGCCGGTGGCGAGGTGATCTTGCGTGGTGTGAATGACGGCGGCAGCACGCGCATCGAAGTGCACGACTCCGGGCCGGGTATTCCGGCGGCGGAACGTGATGCGGTGTTCCAGCGTTTTTATCGCGTGGATGAAAGCGACCAGCAAGGCGGCTTCGGTTTGGGCCTGTCGATTGTGGCGGCGATCATCAACTTGCACGGGTTCAAGCTGGAGGTTGGCAGCAGCCAGCGTGGCGGTGCGCGGTTGGTGCTGGAGTGTCGGCAGCAGTTGATGCCCGAAGCCTGATCGTTCCCACGCTCCGCGTGGGAATGCAGCCCAGGACGCTCCGCGTCCCACAGCGTGACGCTCCGCGTCACAAGAGGCATTCCCACGCAGAGCGTGGGAACGATCATCTCCAGGCGCTACAAAACCGTGTGGGAGCTGGCTTGCCTGCGATGACGATGTACCCGGCAAATTTGCAGTGCCTGACACTCCGCTATCGCAGGCAAGCCAGCTCCCACATTGGAACGGCTTTGCCGGTTAGTTAGAAGTTGGCGCGCAGCGCTTCGAGGCCGCCGCTGTAAACACCGGTGAACAACTCTTCCACCGCCGCGTCCGTGGTCCCGGCTGCCGGGGTGAACACGCCGGACCAGGTCACTTTCGCCGAGCTGTCGGTGAGCGCCTCAACCTGCAAGGTCGCAAGGTAAGCACTCACCGGAAACGGCGATTGCTCGATGGTGTAGCTGTAGTTGCGTGCCACGTTATCAAAACGCTGCAAACGCTCGACTACCACACCGCCATCTGCGGTTTGCAGGTGGCGCACGCGCCCGCCCTCGCTCGGCTCGCTCTTGACGATAAACGGCAGCCAATCCGGTAGCGCGTTGAAGCCACCGACCAATTGCCAGACCTGATCGGCCGAAACCGGGATTTCAATTACAGAAGAAGCTGTCGCCACACTAAATACTCCAGGAAAAATAAGACTTCAGATCGCCATGCTGTCGACCACACCACCGTCGACCCGCAGCGCAGCGCCTGTGGTTGCAGAGGACAGCGGTGAAGCAATGTACGCCACCAGGTTCGCCACTTCATCCACATTCGCCGCGCGCTGGATGATCGAGGTCGGCCGTGCGTTACGTACAAATACGTCGGCCTCGTCCCGCGCACTGCGCCCGGACTTTTGTGTGGCGTCCTTGAGCATCTGCTCCAGGCCGTCGGTAAAGGTCGGCCCCGGCAGCACTGCGTTAACCGTCACGCCGGTGCCCGCCAAGCGCTTGGCCAGGCCATGGGAAACCGCGAGGTTGGCGCTTTTGGTCACGCCGTAGTTGATCATGTCGGCCGGTGTGGCCACGCCGGACTCCGACGACACGAAGATCACCCGCCCCCAGCCCTGCTCGACCATGCCGGGCGTGTAATGCCGTGCCAGGCGCACGCCGGAAATCACATTGACCTCATAGAAGCGGGTCCACTCGCTGTCGGGCGCATCAAAGAAATCCACATCGTTGAAGATGCCGAGGTTGTTGACCAGGATGTCGGCACGCGGTTCGGCGGCGAACAGTTTCGCGGCGCCTTCGGCGGTGCCAAGATCCGCCACCAGCCCGCGCAGATCAGCGCCCGGCACCGCCTGGCGAATGCTTGCCAGCGCATCGTCGACCTTGCCCGATTCGCGCCCGATCACCACCACGGTGGCACCGCAGGCGGCCAGCGCCTGGCTGATGCCCAGGCCAATACCGGCGGTGCTGCCGCTGACGATAGCTACTTTGCCGCTTACATCAATGTTCATCGGTGGTACTCCTGAAGTTAGAGCGGCAGAGGCGCACGGGCCGAAATCAACCGGGCCTCGCGCAGCGCCTGCCAGAAGGCTGCCGGGATCTTCTCTGACAACGCCGCAACGTCTTCGGCAATCCGCCCCGGACGACTGGCACCTGGAATCACCGCCGCCACGGCCGGATGCGCCAGGGAAAATTGCAGGGCTGCGGCTTTTATACTTACCCCAAACGCCTGGGCAATCGCCTTGATCTGCTCGACTTTATCGATGATCGCGGGGCTCGCCTGCTGGTATTCGAAGTGCGCGCCACCGGCCAGAATGCCGGAGCTGTAAGGCCCGCCGACGACGATCTCGACATTCTGCGCCAAGGCTGCGTCCATCAAACGCTGCAAGGCACGTTCGTGGTCCAGCAAAGTGTAGCGGCCGGCCAGCAGGAAGCCATCGGGCCGGGCTTCGCTGAGGTCAAGGGTCAACTCGCAGGGTTCAACGCGGTTGACGCCCAGGCCCCAGGCCTTGATCACGCCTTCTTCGCGCAGGCGGGTCAGCACCTTGAAGGCGCCGGTGCGGGCCTGGTTGAAGTAGTCCAGCCATTGGTCGCCGTAAAAGTCCTGGGCGATGTCGTGAATCCACACGATGTCCAGGCGGTCGGTTTGCAGGCGCTCGAGGCTGTTTTCGATGGAACGCAAAGTGGCGTCGGCACTGTAGTCATTGACCATCTTGTTGGGGCGGCCGTGTTCGAACACGCCGCTTTTTTCGCCGAGGTCGCGGGCGCTTTCTTCGACTTCATCGAGAATCACCCGGCCAACTTTGGTGCTGAGCACGAAGTCATCGCGGTTGTACTGCGACAGCGCCTGGCCCAGGCGAATTTCCGACAGGCCCGAGCCGTAAAAGGGAGCGGTGTCGAAGTAACGCACGCCGTGGTTCCAGGCAGCCTCGACGGTGGCCTGGGCTTCGTCTTCGGCAATTGCGCGGAACATATTGCCCAGCGGTGCGGTGCCGAAGCCCAGCGGGCCGGGCAATTTGTCTTTCAAGCTCATGGTGGGTCCTCAATCGGTTGTGGGTCGCTGTGACCGTTGAGCAGATCCTAGATTGCATAGATCGGACCGTCCAAGACATACTGCGACCAACTTGAGTCCTGAAAGGTCTTACACATGATTGATCTTCGCCAACTGCGCTACTTCGAAGTGGTCGCGGAAGAAGAACACGTCGGCCGTGCCGCCGAGCGCCTGCATATCTCGCAGTCACCGCTGAGCCGCCAGATCGCCCAGCTTGAAGAGCGCCTGGGCCTGACCTTGTTCGAACGCAGCCAGCAGCGCATCCGCCTGACCCGCGATGGCCAGACGTTCCTGGCGGAAACCAAGGCGCTGTTGACCCACGCCAATCGCTTGGAATCCTTGGGCAAACGCCTGGGACGCGGCGAAGAAGGCGGCTTGTGCATCGGCTACATCGAAAACGCGATGCACGCCGGCGTGCTGCCCAATGCGTTGCGCGTATTGAGGGATGACCGGCCTACCGTGCATATCAAGCTGTACAACTTGCCGTCGCTGGAACAGCTCGAAGGCTTGCGTCAACGCAGCCTCGACATTGCCCTGGTCGGCGAGCCACCGGCCACCGATGACCCGGACCTGACGGCGCTGCAGGTGCTGGACGACCCGATGCTGCTGGCGCTGCCGGAACATCATGCATTGGCGCGCCACAGCGAGTTGTTACCCGAGCATCTGGCTGATCAGGAGTGGATCGGCGTGCAACGCAAGCCTGGCGCCAACCCGGCGGATGACTTTGTGGCGGCGTGCATTCGTGCTGGTTTTACGCCGCAGATTCCCATGGAAGCCAGTGAGCCGTTTACCGCCCTCGGCCTCGTCGCCTCGGGGTTGGGTGTGGCGATGGTGCAAAAAGGGTTGAGCCGCAATGCGCCGCCTGGCGTGGTGTTGCGTGAACTGCCATGGCTGACCTACACCACGCCGCTGTGGGCGGCATGGCACCGGGTTAATTTGCGGCCTTTGGTGGAAACGTTCAGGAAGGTGCTGACTGAAAGCCTGTGAAGGCCAGGGCAACGGGTAACCTCATCGCCCCGGACATACTCGGTCCAATGTCAGCCACTCACGCCCTTACCTCAATCTTTCCGCCTCAGGCTCATCCGGTTAAACGCGGCTGCCAGTCAGAGCATTTCCCGCAACCGATACCACAGCATCCCCAACGCCAGCAGCGGCGAGCGCAGGGCCTTGCCGCCGGGGAAGGTCATGTGTGGCACTTGGCTGAAGATATCCAGGCCGTGGCTTGCACCGGCGTGAATGCCTTCGGCAAGCAGGCGCGCGCACCAATGGGTCACGTTCAGGCCATGCCCGGAATAGCCTTGGGCGTAGAACACATTCGGGTAGTGCTTGAGGCGCCCGACCTGGGGAAAGCGGTTGGCGGTGATGCCGATCTTGCCGCCCCACTGGAACTCGATGGCGGTGCCTGCCAACTGCGGGAACACCTTGAGCAACTTGGGCTGCATATACGCGGCAATATCCGCAGGGTCACGCCCCGAGTAATGGCAGGCGCCGCCGAACAGCAGGCGCCGGTCAGCCGAGAGCCGGTAGTAATCGAGCCCGACTTTCTGATCGCACAGGGCGAGGTTTTGCGGAATCAACTGCTGGGCCAATTCGACCGACAGAGGCTCGGTGGCGATGATGTAGCTGCCCGCCGGCAGTACCTTACCGCTCAAGCGCGGTTCCAGTTCCTCCAAGTGCGCGTTACAAGCCAGTACCAGATTAGCCGCGCGCACCGTGCCGCCGGCGCAACGCACCTGCACCGTATCGCCGTGTACAAGCTCCAGCACCTGGGTCTGTTCGAAAATCTTCACCCCGAGCGACTCGGCCACCTGCGCCTCGCCCAGCACCAGGTTCAACGGGTGCAAGTGCCCGGAGCCCATGTCCACCAGGCCGCCAGCGTAGACGCTGGAGCCCACCACCTGCGCCATGTCTTGCGGGCCGACCAGGCGGGTTTCAGGGGCATAACCCAGCGCTGCCAGGCCGGCCTGCTCGCCCTTGAACGCGGCAAACTGCGCCGGGGTGTTGGCCAGTTCGCAAAAGCCCCAACGCAAATCGCAGTCAATGTTGTGCTGGGCGATACGCTCGCCCACCAGCGCCACCGAGTCGATCCCGGCGTGCTGCAGGTAACGCACGCCCTCCTCACCCACATACTTGGCGAACCCCGACACATCATGGCCGATACCACGAATCAGTTGCCCGCCATTACGCCCACTGGCGCCCCAGCCGATGCGCCGGGCCTCCAGCAGGATCACCGAGAGCCCGCGCTGGGCCAGTTCGATGGCGGTGTTGACGCCAGTGAACCCGCCGCCTATCACGCACACATCGGCGCTCAGGTCGGCGCCCAGTGACGGGCGCTCCGGCATGGTATTGGCCGAAGCCCGGTAGTAGGACCGGGCGTGGTCATTGGACGGGATCATTTGTTGGTCTTCACTTTGCTCCAGGCGCGGGTCATCAGGCGCATGGTCGCCGGGGTCGGCGTGGTGGAAATATAGAGTTTGTCGAGCACTTCCTGGGACGGGTACACCTCAGGGTTGTTGACCAGCTCCGGCGCCATAAAGGGCTTGGCCGCCGGGTTGGCGTTGGCATAACCGACCGCGGCACTGACCTTGGCGATCACCTCTGGGTCGAGCAAATAATTGATGAAGGCGTGGGCCTCTTTCGGGTTCCCGGCGTCGGCAGGAATCGCCAGCAAGTCGAACCACAGGTTGGAGCCTTCCTTGGGAATCGAGTAGGCGATGTTCACGCCGTTCCTGGCTTCCTTGGCGCGGTTGGCGGCTTGAAATACGTCGCCTGAATAGCCGAAGGCCACGCAGATATCGCCGTTGGCCAGGTCCGAGATGTACTTGGACGAATGGAAGTAGGTGATGTACGGGCGCAACGTCAGCAGCTTGGCTTCGGCCTGTTTGTAGTCCTCGGGGTTTTCGCTGCGCGGGTCTTTGCCCATGTAATTGAGAATCGCCGGGAACAGCTCATCGGCTGAATCGAGAAAAGCCACGCCGCACTCGTGCAGCTTCTTGATGTTCTCGGGCTCAAACAGCACCGCCCATGAGTCGATGTGGTCGATCCCCAGCACTTGCTTGACCTTGTCGACGTTGTAGCCGATGCCGTTGGTGCCCCACAGGTACGGCACCGAGTGCGCGTTGCCGGGGTCGTTTTTCTCCAGCAGCTTGAGCAGTTTGGGGTCGAGGTTCTTGAAGTTGGGCAACTGCGAGCGGTCGAGTTTCAAGAACGCACCGGCTTTTACCTGGCGTGCCAGGAAGTGGTTGGACGGCACCACCACGTCATAGCCGGTGCGCCCGGCGAGCAACTTGCCTTCCAGGGTTTCGTTGGAGTCGAACACGTCATAGATCACCTTGATCCCGGTCTTGGCCTGGAAATCGGCCAAGGTGGTCTCGCCTATGTAGTCGGTCCAGTTATAGACGCTGACCGTCTGGGCGGCCTGGCCGCTGCTGCTGAACGCCGCGACAAGAGCCAGCGGGAGAAGCTTTTTCACAAGACGCATATCGACACCCCTTTATTGGTTTTTTAGACGCTCAACAGCAGGAACTCACGCTCCCAGGAACTGATCACTCGCTTGAAATTCTCGTGCTCGGCGCGCTTGACCGCCACATAGCCACGCACGAACTTATCGCCCAGGTACTGCTTGACCGTGTCGCAGTCCTCCATGCGCGCCAAGGCATCTTCGAGGGTGAACGGCAAGCGCAGGTTGCGGCGCTCATAGGCGCGGCCTTCCACCGGCGCGCTCGGCTCAATTTGCTCGATCATGCCCAGGTAGCCGCACAGCAAGCTCGCGGCAATCGCCAGGTAGGGGTTGGCATCCGCGCCCGGCAGGCGGTTTTCCACGCGCATCGCGTCGGGGCTGGAGGTCGGCACACGCAGGCCGACGGTGCGGTTTTCTTCGCCCCACTCCACGTTGACCGGCGCCGAGGTGTCCGGCAAAAAGCGGCGGAACGAGTTCACGTTCGGCGCGAACATCGGCAGCAGTTTGGGAATGTACTTTTGCAAGCCGCCGATGTGATGCAAGAACAGCTGGCTCATCTTGCCGTCGGCGTCGACGAACACCGGCTTGCCGGTGGCGATCTCCACCACGCTCTGGTGCAGGTGCATGGCGCTGCCCGGTTCGTCGGCCACTGGCTTGGCCATAAAGGTCGCGGCCACGTTGTGCTTGAGCGCGGCTTCACGCAGGGTGCGTTTGAACACGGTGATCTGGTCGGCCAGGTCGAGGGCATCGCCATGGCGGAAGTTGATTTCCATCTGCGCCGGGCCGTCTTCGTGGATCAGCGTGTCAAGGTCCAGACCCTGCAGTTCACACCAGTCATAGACGTCTTCGAACAGCGGGTCGAATTCGTTGGCGGCGTCGATGGAAAACGACTGGCGCCCGGTTTCGGCCCGGCCCGAACGGCCCACCGGGGTTTTCAGCGGCAGGTCCGGGTCTTCGCAGCGCTGGGTCAGGTAGAACTCCATTTCTGGCGCGACAATCGGCTGCCAACCTTTGTCGGTGTACAGTTGCAGGACTTTTTTCAACACGTTACGCGGCGACAACTCGATGGGGTTGCCCTGCTTGTCGAAGGTGTCATGGATCACGATGGCGGTGGGTTCGATCGCCCACGGCACCACGTAAGTGGCGTTGGACACCGGCCGGCAGATCATGTCGATGTCGGCAGGGTCGAGCAGGTCGTAGTAGATATCGTCGTCGACAAAGTCCCCGGTCACCGTTTGCAGCAGCACACTCTCCGGCAGGCGCATGCCTCGCTCATGCAGGAACTTGTTGGTGGGCGCAATTTTGCCGCGTGCGATGCCAGTCAAATCACTGATCACGCACTCGACTTCGGTAATCTTGTGTTCTTTCAGCCAGGCGGACAGCTGATCGAAGGGGGCGTTCATAAGGACCTCGTCATGGGTTGGTTGCACGCGCCGACTTGTACTCCCGGCGCATTGAGGTCTATCTTGGGCCAGCCTTCAAACGGCATCTATCCACTTTGCACGAACCATAACGCACCAATAGAGTGCGCCCAGGTTACCCATGACACAGGCAACAGCTTTGCGCGTACAGGCCTTCACCACCGGTGATGTGGCCGCTCAATGCAGTGCGACACCCGGTTGGGTGCAGCAGTACCAGCAGATGTCCCCAGGGCATTTTGCCGGGCAGATCCGCTACCTCGACCTGCACGGCGTCGAGGTTTACGAAGAGTGCATGAACACTCGCGTGGAGCAGCATTTCAATGCGCCACCGGGCTCCCTGGCGTTCTGTTTCGATGGCAGCGACAACGCGCTGTACATGCTCAATGGCGAGAGCCGCAACACCTGGATCACCCCGGAAAACTACCGCGAAGTCGCGGTGGTATTCGGCCCTCAGTTCGTGCAGCGCCATGGTTTGGATGTGGCGAAACTTGAGGGGTTGTTCATGGCACCGTTGACGTGCCAGCAGAACGCGCTGTTCACCCGTTGGCTCAGTGGCACGCTGACACGGCTGTCCGCGCTGACTGACCCTATCAGCCGTGATGCCCTCACCCAGCAATTGCTTGATGACTGCCTGTTTATTCTCGACAACGCTTGTGTGTGCCTGGACCGCAGCTCGTTGCAGCGGCGCAGCGACGAGCGCCTGTTGATGGCGCGTATCGGTGAATGGGCGGCGGATGCGCCGGATGAAACCGTCAACCTGCTGGAACTGGCGCAGATCGCCGGTGTGCCGTTACGCCAATTGCAGCAAGGCTTTAAGACCTACACCGGAATGAGCCCGGCGCAGTGGTTGCGTTTGCGCCGACTGAACGGGGCGCGGCGTGAGTTGTTGAGCTCGACTCGGGCTACGGTGGCTGAGGTGGCGATGAACTGGTCGTTCTGGCACTTGGGGCGGTTTTCGCAGAGTTATCGGGCGTTGTTTCGGGAGTTGCCCAGTGAGACGCTCAGGCGTTTGGGTTGACGGGTGTTTTTGGTACTGACCTGGGGGCCAAAGGACGTAAGAGCCGCAGCAACAGCAGAGCCATACTCGGTCAAAGGTGGGAGCTGGCTTGCCTGCGATAGCGTCAACTCGGTGTACCTGATGTACCGAGGTGTCTGCATCGCAGGCAAGCCAGCTCCCACAGAAAAGCAGCTCTTCAGTGTATGCAAATCCGCCTTTCGCTTTTGATTCAACCACTCAGGTCGGCTACTAGGCCGCCGTGCTGTAGATTTTGATCTTGATCTGAGGCGCCCCGTTAACCACGGATTCAAGCCTTCGTTCTGGCACACCGAGCCTAAGCGAGGCACCGAGTGGTGGGGCGAAGACCTTTTGGTTACTTTTGGCTGGGCCGGCATTCCGGGCGTTTGCCAAAAGTGACCCGCTGTAAGAGCGGAACCCTACTCAGCCGTTACCGCAGCAACGGATATGTACACAACACAACCATTCTCAATAACTTGTAAATCCCAGCACATCCCCCTAGCTTATGCGCCCCCCGCCCTGCGCTTTAAGGCCCTACCCCCATGGTTGTGCGTTTTCGTCCCGTCGTTACCTCACGTTTCGCCCTTGGCCTGCTACTCAGCGGCAGCCTGGGCAACAGCATGGCCGCTGAAATCGAACTACCGGCGGTAAACGTCCAGGGCCAGGAAGACTCCGGCTATCGCACCAACAGCGCCTCGGTCGGCGGCTTCAACGAAGCGCCGTTGCTGGACACTCCGGCATCAATCACCGTGATCAACGCCGAACTGATCAAAGACCAGCAGGCGCGGCTGCTCAGCGAAGTGCTACGCAACGACGCCTCGGTAGGCGACAGCTACGCCCCCATCGGCTACTACGAAAACTTCGTGATCCGCGGCTTCTCACTGAACGCCGCGAGCAGCTACAAAATCAACGGCCGCACCATCACTGGCGAGCAAAACGTCGCCCTGGAAAACAAGCAGCAGGTCGAAGTGCTCAAGGGCCTGGCGGGTTTGCAAAGCGGTATTTCCGAACCCAGCGGCGTGATCAACTACGTGACAAAACGCCCGGAAGATGTGCGCTCGGTTACCGTGTCCACCGATGACCGAGGCAGCGGTTACATAGCCACCGACGTGGGTGGCTGGTTTGGCAGCGAGCAGCAATTCGGCCTGCGCGCCAACGTCGCCCACGAAGACCTCAATTCGTATGTCGAGCACGCCGATGGCCAGCGCGATTTTGTGTCCCTGGCCTTCGACTGGAACATCAGCCCCGACGCGGTGCTGCAACTGGACGCGGAATACCAGAACAAGCAACAGCGCTCCGTGCCGGGTTATCAACTGCTGGGCGGCACCGAAGTGCCCCATGACGCGTCACCGAAGAAATTGCTGGGGCACCAGAGTGGTTCCCATCAGGTCGGCATCGATTCGCTGAACCTCAATGGCAAGTTTGAATACCGCTTCAGTGATCAGTGGAAAGGCAGCCTCAGTGCCGCCCACAGCAAAGTGGTGATTGATGATTACAGCTCGTTTGCCTGGGGCTGTTACTACGTCGGTAGCTGCAACGCCAACACCTTCAGCCCGGAAGGCGACTACGACGTCTACGACTACCGCAGCCCCGACGACACCCGCCGTGATGATGAAGTACAGGCGGCAATAACAGGCCTGTTCGACACCGGCAGCCTGGGCCATGAACTGACTTTCGGCACCAGCGCGTTTCGCCGGGTGATCGACAAGCGCAAGTCCGTCAACGAATACATCGGCAGCGGTAATATCAACCAAGACGCACCGACCTTCGAGCCTACTGATAAGCCGCTGTACCCCAGCCATCGCAACCTCGACAGCCGTCAGTACGGCCTGTTCGTCACCGACCGCATCCGCTTCAACGAGCAATGGCAAACCATCATTGGTGGGCGCGAAGTGCGTCTGGATGAAAAAGCCTACGATGACCAAGGCAACCAGGCGCGCCACACCCAGCAATACGTATTCCTGCCTCAAGCTTCGTTGATCTATAAACCCGTGGAAAATATCTCGCTGTACACCAGCTACAGCAAGGGCTTGTCATTGGGCGGCACGGCACCGTGGTTTGCCCGAATTCCCGATGAAACCCTGGCCCCAACCGTGTCCCGGCAAATCGAAGCCGGCGTGAAATACGACTGGCACCGCATCAGCTTCGCCGCCGCCGTATTCCAGACCCGCCAGGCCTATCAATACGCAAAACCCGAAGGCCTCGAGTTTATCTACGTCCAACAAGGCGAACAAAAAAACACCGGCCTGGAACTCTCCGCCAACGGCTGGGCCACCGACCGCCTGCAGATCGCCACCAGCGTCGCGGCGATTCGTGCCCGCGTGAACAACAGCGGCACGCCAGACTACGAAGGCCACCAGGCGCTCAACGTCCCCAAACTGCGCGCCAGCCTGTATGCCGATTACGCCCTGCCATGGATGAATGGGCTGGCCGTGTTGGGCGGCGTGCAATACAGCGCCAAGAAGTACGCCGACCGCACCGGCAATGTGCAAGTGGGCGACTACGCCGTAGTGAATGTCGGCAGCCGCTACACCACCAAAATCGACGGCTATGAGACCGTGTTCCGCCTCAGCGTCGATAACCTGTTCGACAAACGCTACTGGCGCGATGCGGGTGAATACCTGGGCGACGACTACCTGTTCCAGGGCGCGCCCTTGACCGCGCGCCTGAGTGCTTCGGTTAACTTCTGAGCCTGCGCGGCGCTGCCAGCCACAGCGCCGCCAAACCACAGACCAACAGACTCCAACCCAGGTCCTGGGCCCAGGCGACCAGGGTCAACCCAGCGCCGATCACCAGGTAATACAACAAACCAAACAGCGCGGCGGCAGTGCCCAGACGATCTTGGTAGGCCACCAGCGCGGCCCCCAGCACATTGGGGATGGCCATGCCGAATGCCAGTACCACCAACAGCATCGGCCAGACAAATAACCCGCTGTGTTGCAGCAGCACGACCAGCAAGCCACCCAGCACTGCGACACCGGCGGCGATCAGCACTAATCGCTCGCCGTTTACCCCACGCTTGAGCAGTCGCTTGTTCAGCCACGCACCACACCCGGAGCCCAGCGCCAGCAAGACGCCGCTGTAGCCGAAGTCGGCGGCAGACAAACCCAGCCGCGAAAAGATGAATGGCCCCACGCTGTAATAGCTGAACAGCGCAATATTGAACGCCGCCACCAGCCCCACCGAACGCCAGATCCCGGCATCCCTGAGCAGCAACCGCAACGTCTGGCCCAGCGCGGCCGTCGGCATCGAGGCTGGACGCGTCTCGGGCAACGCCCACACGCACCACGCCCATAAGCTCAGCGAGAGCAGCAACAAACCACTGAGCACACCGCGATAACCGAAGAACTGCACCAGGCTGGCGCCCGTGAACAGGCCCACGGCCGGGCTGGCGGCCAGGGCAATGCCCATCAGCGAAAATACCTGGGCCAATTGCACGCCCTTGAAACGGTCACGCAGCACGGTCTGCGTCACCACCGAACCGACCGCCGCGCCAAACGCCGCCAACGCCTGAGCCAGCAGCAAACCGTTGAAGCTGGTCATGCCCAAGGCCAGCACCGAGGCAGCCACGTACAGAGCCAACCCGGCCAGCATCACCGGCCGCCGCCCCCAACGATCACACAGCCGGCCCCACACCACCACGCCAAAAGCGAACGCCAGGAAATACACCGACAACGTCTGCCCGGCCCGCTCCGGCCCCACCGCAAACGCCCGGCCGATATCTTCCAGCGCTGGGCTGTAGAGCGTTTGGGCCAGTTGCGGGAACATCAGCAACGCGACCGTCAGTGGCAAAAAAAATTTAACCTTCATCCCCAACTCCTTTGCTTGAAACAGCGCAAGAAGTGTAAGGACTGTCGATTGGAGTATTATCCAGACTTTGACAATTTACCCATCAAATCGGACAACCTATGGCCTGGCTCGCCACCGACGCTACTTTCGATCCCGACCACCTGGCAGCGCCGGTCATCGGCATTGCCGCCCTGCTCGGTGATCACGACTCCGGCCTGCACCGCCACCAGCGCGGGCAACTGCTGTTCACGCGCCAAGGCTGCACCCGTATCACCCTGGACAACCAGCTGTGCCTGCTGCCGCCTTCGCGCGCCGCGTGGATCCCGTGTGGCGTGCCGCATCGCGCGGTGATGCACAAAACCGTGGACTATCGCTCGGTGTATCTGAGCCCGGCACTGGCCGATCAATTGCCTGCACAGGTGGGGGTGATCGAGGTCAGCCCGTTGCTGCGCGCCGTGCTGGAACCCATAGCGATGGCGCCCTTCGACACCGATTGGCAAACGGGCCGCTACGCGCATTTGCTGGCGTTGTGCCTGGATGAAATCCAGGCGGCCACCGCACAACCGATGCTCCTGCCCTTGCCCCAGGACAAACGCCTGGCGCCCTTGCTCGCCGATCTGGAAAGGTTACCGCCGACCCTGCAAGCCCTGGAAAAACAGATAGGTGCCAGCACCAAGACCATCGGCCGGATTTTCCTGCGGGAAACCGGCCTTGGCTATCAGCAATGGCGCCAGCAGTGGCGCCTGATGCGGGCCATCGAACTGCTCGCCATCGGACGCAACCTGGGCTACTGCGCGTTCGAGTTGGGCTTTGCCAGCGACAGCGCGTTGATCGCCTTCTTCAAAAGCATGACCGGCAGCACGCCACGCGGGTATTTGAAGGTCGACTGAGGGCGTGCATGAGGCCGCTTCAGCCCGGTAGCGGAATCACCCGTAAAGGCCGCACCGACTTATAGGAAAAACTTGAGTAGATTTCTTTAACACACGGCAGCGTCTGCAACACCTCACGCGCAAACTCGCCAAACGACTCCAGGTCTTTGGCCACCACCTCGAGCAAAAAGTCATAGCGCCCCGACACGTTGTGGCAGGCGACAACTTCGGGAATCTCCAGCAGCCGTTGCTCGAATGCCCGGGCGATTTCCTGAGTGTGGCTTTCCATCATGATGCTGACAAACGCCGTCACGCCATACCCCAGCGCCTTGGGCGACAGAATCGCCTGATAGCCGCTGATCACCCCGCTCTCCTCCAGGTTGCGCACCCGTCGCCAGCACGGCGAGGTGGTCAGGGCGACGCGGTCGGCAAGTTCGGCCACGGTCAAGCGGGCATTACCTTGCAAGGCGTTTAAAAGGGCTTTGTCGGTGCGGTCCAGACTCACGGGCATAACGTGCCTCTATTTGTTGTTTTTGTCGATTATTCGCCCCGAAATCCGGGATTTTCCTGGGTTTTTTGCAATGTTCAACTCTGGTTATGAGCATAGCATTGTAGGAAATAAGGAGCGTCCGATATGAACAACAAACACAATACATTCGGCTTTTCTACCCGCGCCATCCACCATGGTTACGACCCCAAGGACCATCACGGCGCCCTCGTACCGCCGATCTATTTATCTGCCACCTTCGCGTTCCCCACCGCCGAATATGGCGCTGCCTGTTTTGCCGGGGAAGTCAGCGGCCACTTCTACACACGCATTTCCAACCCGACCCTGGCACTGTTGGAATCACGCATGGCAACCCTGGAAAACGGCGAAGCTGCCGTGGCCTTCAGCTCCGGCATGGGTGCGATTGCCGCAACGTTCTGGACCCTGCTGCGCCCGGGCGATGAAGTGATCGTCAGCCAGACCCTGTATGGCTGCACCTTTGCCCTGCTGCACCATGGCCTTGCTGAGTTCGGCATCCGGGTGCGACACGTCGACCTCACCGACCTGGCCGCCCTGCGCGCGGCATTGTCCCCTGCCACCCGCATGGTCTATTGCGAAACCCCGGCCAACCCCAACCTGCGTCTGGTGGACATCGCCGCCGTGGCCGAGCTGGCGCACCAACAGCCAAATGTCACCGTGGTGGTAGACAACACCTACTGCACCCCCTACCTGCAAAGGCCACTGGAACTGGGGGCCGATGTGGTGGTGCACTCGGCCACCAAGTACCTCAGCGGCCATGGCGATATCACCGCCGGTATCGCCGTGAGCAACCAGGCGCTGGCACAACGTATTCGCCTGCAAGGCCTCAAGGACTTGACCGGCGCGGTGATGTCGCCGCAGGACGCATCCTTGCTGATGCGCGGCCTCAAGACCCTGGCCCTGCGCATGGACCGCCATTGCAGCAACGCCCAGGCGGTGGCCGAAGCGTTGCAAGCACACCCTGCTGTGCAGTGGGTCACCTACCCGGGCCTGCGCTCTTTCCCGCAATACGCCCTGGCAGCGCGGCAGATGAAGCAGTCCGGCGGCATGATCGCGTTTGAACTCAAGGGCGGCATCGACACCGGCCGGCGCTTTATGAACGCCCTCAACCTGTTCACCCGCGCCGTCAGCCTGGGTGACGCCGAGTCGCTCGCCCAGCACCCGGCGAGCATGACCCACTCCACCTACACCCCCGAAGAACGCGCGCAGCACGGCATCAGCGAAGGCCTGGTGCGTTTGTCGGTCGGGCTTGAAGACATTGCCGACCTGTTGGCCGATATCCACCAGGCCCTGGCCAAATGCACGCGTGCGGCACCGGGCCGCGCCGTGGTGGAAGAACACGCCGTGAAATAGGGCCTACGGTTGAGGTAATCCTTTCCTACAGACGGTGGTCGGACTGGTCCGACCGCCGTTATGCGTTTTTAATCTGTTTTTTTTGCCGATTGGATCCCCATGCATTTCCCTGGCTGTACTAGCATAGGTGCTCGGCGGGTGCATTATCACTGTAGGTTATTCACATTGGTTACCTTGTTAAACCCCGTCGCTATAAGGATGAATACCTGCACTCAACATTCATGGACGAACTGATGAACTCACACCTGTTCCCTCATATAGGCAAGGTCATCGCCAGCACCGGCAGCCGCCATTTCCCGCGCATGCTGCATGACTTGATCCTGACCCAGCTGGCAGTGGACGCTACCCATATCACCCAACTGCAGGTCAGTGCCGAAGGGCACACCCGACGCCGGATCAGCCCGGTCTACACCGACTCGGTGACGGCGCTGGGCGAAGAACAACCCGCTGCCCAATTGCACCTCACACGCCGCAAGGACGATGTGCGTTATGTGTTGTCGGTGTATCGCTCGCATCAGTCGGAAAGTTTTTCGCCACAGGAACGCAGCATGCTGGAGGATTTTTCGACGCTGCTTCTGCCCATGGTCGAGAAACACATCACTGCGATCCAGCCGTGTCGCCAGGGCGGATCGCCTGTGGTCGCGGAAAATCAGGGGCTTGAAACCTTGCGTCGGCGCATTGAAGAACGTCTGGTGCAATCGGGGTTGACCCTGTCCAATCGAGAACTGGATGTGTGTGTGGGTTTGCTGGCCGGGAGAACTGCACCGGAGTTGGCGGAGCAGTTGGCGTTGAAGGTCAACACTATTGAAAGTTACCTCAAGCGGGCGGCGATCAAGCTGGGGATCAGCGGGCGGCATTCGTTGTTGCGGTGGATGTATGCGGGTGATGAGGGCGTCGCCACGGCTCTCTAGATCAGGCTGTGGGTTGTCTTTTGGTGGTGTACATATCCGTTGCTGCGGTAACGGCTGCCTATGGTTCCGCTCTTACAGCGGGTCACTTTTGTAGAGAGAGACACAAAAGTAACCAAAAAGTATTCGCCCCAACACTCGGTGCCTCGCTGTGGCTCGGCATGCCCGCAATCCGCCAGTGATTTGGGGGGCCGCCGCAATGGGCCATCCTTGGCCCAGCGCCGCTAAACCGGCATCCCTGCCGGTTTACCCCCCCAAATCCCTGTCAGATTCCGGCCATCGTGTTTGACGGGGCGATTTCAGATCAAGATCAAAAGCGCAGATCAAAAGACCGCTGACTTCGTCATCGAAAAGGATGTAAGAGCCAGAGCAACAGCAACAGCAACAGCAACAGCA